>JAEMRG010000290.1 GCA_016463455.1 Rhodoferax sp. | reverse complement strand
ACGTCGATATTGAAGCCTTGCGGCATCAAGAGCGGAAACATAAACGAGGCCATGAACAGCACCGAGATCAGCGGCACGCCGCGTATCAGCTCCACATACACAGTGCACAGGCTGCGAATCGCTGGCATGCCCGAGCGCCGCCCTAGCGCAATGCAGACCGCAATCGGGAAGGCCATCACCATGGACAGTGAAGCCAGCAAAATCGTCAGTGGCAGGCCGCTCCACAAATCGGTTTCCACAAAGCGCAGGCCGGCAAAGCCGCCGCGCATCAGCGCCAGATACACCACCAGCACGCCTACCCACAGGGCGACTAGCCAGGGCCGCCAGAAAGCGCGGGTGCAGCTGGCCAAAATCAGGCCCAGCAGCATGGCCGTACCCAGCAATGCACGCCAGTGCTCTTCATGCGGATAGCGACCAAACAAAATAAAACGGAACTTTTCGCGTACCACCGCCCAGCAAGCACCATTGGCCGCATGGCAGGTTTCGTAATTGCCGTTCCAGACGGCATCGGTAATCGCCCAATGAAACAGGCGCGGCAGCAGCCACAAAAGAATCAGCCCGATGAATAGCGTACCGGTGCTGGTTTTCCAGTCGTAGAATAAATTGGCTTTGCACCAGGCGACGGGCCCGCTGTTTGATTGCGGGGCCGGGCGGGGGGTGATGGCGTTAAAAGTGGACATGGGTTGTTCGTCCTTAACGCTCTTTGATCGCGGCACGTGCGTTGTACCAGTTCATCACCAAGGAAGTGAGCAAGGAGGTGCTCAGGTACACCAACATGATGAGCGCAATACATTCCACGGTGCGGCCGGTCTGGTTGATGGCGGTGTTGGCAATCGAGACCACGTCCGGGTAGCCGATGGCCACCGCCAGAGAGGAATTTTTGGTCAGGTTCAGGTACTGGTTGGTCATGGGCGGAATGATGACGCGCAGGGCCTGGGGCAACATCACTAAACGCATGCTCTGGCCTTGCGACAAGCCCAGCGCGCTGGCTGCCTCGGCCTGGCCCAGCGACACCGACTGGATGCCGCCGCGCACCACCTCGGCCACAAAGGCGGCGGTGTAAACCGTCAGGCCAATCAGCAGAGCCAAAAATTCGGGCGTCAGCGCGCCGCCGTTTTCAATCGCAAATTCACCTTTGAAAGGCGCGTTGAGCTCGGTCGGTGCGCCGCCTAGAAGCCATCCTACGAAGGTGCCTAAAACCACCCAGCCAAGGGGAGCCCACAACATGCTGTGTGGCTGGCCTGTCTCTTCAAAGCGCCGACGCGCGCGGCCACGCCACAACCAGCCGACGCACAGGCCCGCCAGCAGCCCCCAGGCCGCCCACACATGGCCGCTGGCCCACACGGGGATCGGGAAATTAAGCCCACCTTTGCTCAGGAACATCGGGCCCAGTATCCAGGGCTCGGTGGCAGCAGGCAGCACTTCGGTAAAGAACAGATACCACATCAGCAGTTGCAGCAGCAAGGGGATATTGCGGAACAACTCCACGTACATTCGGCACAGACCGCGCACCAAGGCGTTGCGTGAAAACCGCCCTATGCCCAACAGCGTGCCCAGCAGCGTGGTCAGCACAATACCCAAAATAGCGACGCGCAAGGTGTTGGTGACGCCGACCAGGTAGGCTTGCAAATACGACTCGCCGGAGTCAAAGGCATACAGGCTCTCGCCAATATCAAAACCTGCCGTCCCGAGCAAAAATCCAAAGCCGCTTTGGATGCCGCGCTGGCGCATATTGGTGGCGGTGTTGTGCGCCAAAAACCAGACGATCAGCGCGATCACTCCCACCGCCAGCACCTGGTACACCAGCGCGCGAAAGGCTTGGCTGCGCCAGGACCAGCGGTTTTTTACCGGGGGTGTGGATGCTGCGCTCATACGACCTTGGGTTACTGCTTAAAAGGCTTTGCACGGACCCGGCACAGAAAAAGGGCAGTGCAAGGCGCTATGCAACTGCCCTAGTGTCTGCGCCAGGCCGCTGGCGGCCCGCTGGCTTAGCGGATAGGCGGTGCGTACTGGATGCCGCCTTTGCTCCACAAATTGTTCAGGCCGCGCGGCAATTGCAGGGCTGATTTGGGGCCGACGTTGCGCTCAAAAATCTCGCCGTAGTTGCCGGTGGCTTTGATCGCGTTGGCCAGCCATTCTTTTTCCAAGCCCAGCAGCTTGCCGGTGTCTTCGGTAGTACCCAAAATGCGGCCCACGACAGGGTCTTTGCTCGTGGCTTTGAGGTATTCCAAATTGTCTTGCGTTACGCCGTTTTCTTCGGCTTCGAGCAGACCGTAAATCGTCCACTTGACAATTGCGGTCCACTCGTCATCGCCACGGCGCACCATCGGGCCTAGAGGCTCTTTGGAAATCAGCTCGGGCAGGATCAGGTGGTCGGCCGGGTTCTTGGCGGACTTGTTGCGCACCGAAGCCAGACCGGATGCGTCGGTGGTGTAGGCGATGCAACGGCCCGAGAAGTAAGCGCCTTCCACGCCGTCGAGCTTTTCAAACACCACGGGTTTGATGTTCAGGCCGTTGGCTTTGGAAAAGTCGGTCAGGTTTTTCTCCGTGGTGGTGCCCGATTGCACGCACACGGTTTGCCCTTTGAGTTGCTTGGCACTCTTGATTTTGCTCTTGACGGGCACCATGAAGCCCTGGCCGTCGTAATACACCACAGCAGTTTGGCTCAGGCCAATGGAGGCGTCGCGGGTCAGGGTAAAAGTGGTGTTGCGCGAGAGCACATCGACTTCGCCGGACTGCACAGCGGCAAATCGGGCTTGCGCGGTCAGCGGTACGAATTTGACTTTTTCCGGGTCGCCCAGGGTGGCGGCAGCGACGGCGCGGCAGATGTCCACGTCGATGCCGGACCATTTGCCATTGGAGTCGG
>JAEMRG010000289.1 GCA_016463455.1 Rhodoferax sp. | reverse complement strand
TGATGATTGGCGCAGAACCGCCGCAGCTAAAGCATGAAGTGCGCGAACCCGGCGCAGCGCGCTTGACGGTGCGCGATTTACGCCTGGCGCGCGAGGACCAGTTTGGCGTGGACTTAGCGGGCATTAGCCTTGAGGTACGCGCTGGCGAGGTGCTGGGTATTGCGGGCGTTTCAGGTAACGGACAGCGCGAGTTGCTGTATGCCTTATCCGGCGAAGACTGCCGTGCCCCAGCGGGCAGTATCTGCATGGGCCAGGTCGATGTAGCCGCCAAAGGCCCGGCGGCGCGACGCGCTTTGGGCCTGCATTTCGTCCCGGAAGAGCGCTTGGGCCGCGGCGCCGTGCCCACGCTGAGCCTGGCGCACAACCTGCTGCTCACCCGCACCGAGGCGATTGCCTGGCCGGGCTTTGCCGGGGGCTGGCTAAAACTGGACGCGTTACGCGCGCAGGCGCAGCGCATCATCGAGCGCTTTGGCGTGAAGGCCAATGGGCCGGACGCGGCGGCGCGCTCGCTGTCGGGCGGTAATTTGCAAAAATTCATTGTCGGGCGCGAGATCGACGCCCAGCCTGGGCTATTCATCGTGTCGCAACCGACCTGGGGCGTAGATGTGGGCGCCTCGGCACAAATACGCGGCGCAATTTTGGCCTTGCGCGATGCCGGCTGCGCGGTGCTGGTGGTCAGCGAAGAGCTCGATGAGTTGTTTGAAATTTGCGACCGCTTGCACGTCATTGCCCATGGCAAGTTGTCGCCCTCGATTGCAGCGGGCCAGGCCACGGTGGCGCAAATGGGCGAGTGGATGAGTGGCTTGTGGGAGGCAGCGGCATGATCAAGCTGCAAGTACGCGCGCAGCCTTCGGCCTTTTGGACCTTTGCTTCGCCCTTGCTGGCGCTGCTGATTACCGTGCTGCTGGGCATTTTGCTTTTTAGCCTGCTGGGCAAAGACCCGGTGCGGGGCCTGCAAATGTTTTTCTGGGAGCCGGTGAAAAACGCTTATGCCTTGGGCGAGCTGGTGGTCAAGGCCACGCCTTTGCTGCTGATCGCGCTCGGACTGGCGGTGTGTTTTCGCTCCAATGTGTGGAATATCGGCGCCGAGGGGCAGTACATCATTGGCGCAGTCTGTGCCAGCGGCGTCGCACTGCTCGCAGATAAGGACACTGGCAGCTCGATGGTGGTGGCCGTCATTTTGGCGGGCGTGCTAGGCGGCATGTTTTGGGCCGGTATCACCGCGCTACTGCGCGACCGCTTTAATGCCAATGAAATTTTGGTCAGTCTGATGATGGTGTATGTGGCGGTGCAGGTGCTGGGCCTCTTGGTCTATGGCCCGTGGAAAGACCCGCTGGGCTATAACTTTCCGCAGACCAAAAATTTTGACGCGGTAACCCGCATTCCGCGCCTGATGAGCGACTCGCGAATGACGATTGGCGTCTTGTTTGCGCTGGCCGGTGTGCTTGCGGTGTGGGTGTTTTTGTTTCGCACACGCGCCGGGTTTGCCCAGCAGGTGGGCGGTCTGGCACCGGCGGCGGCGCGCTACGCCGGTTTTTCCGCGCGCCAGGCTTTATGGACCGCGCTGCTGGTCTCGGGTGGCATGGCCGGGCTGGCGGGGGCGCTGGAGGTTGCAGGCCCCATCGGGCAGCTGACGCCTTATGTGCCGGCAGGCTATGGATTTGCCGCCATCATCGTGGCTTATGTGGGGCGGCTGCATCCGGTGGGCCTGGTGTTTTCCAGCCTGCTGATGAGCATGTTTTATATCGGTGGCGAGCTGGCGCAATCGCGACTGGGGATGCCCAAGTCGCTAACCGGTGTGTTCCAAGGGCTTTTGCTGTTTAGCCTGCTGGCCTGTGACACCTTGGTGAACTACCGGCTGGTGCGCCAGGCGCAAGCCGCAACGGGGGGGAGTCGCTGATGGAATCCTATGCACTGCTGGTCGCCGCCACGCTCAATGCCGGCACGGTGTTGGCTATTGCGTCGCTGGGGCTGTTGATCAACGAGAAGGCAGGCATCGTCAACCTGGGCGCTGAGGGCATGATGCTGTGCGCCGCCATCGCCGGTTTTGCTACGGTGGTGCACACCGGCAGCGACAGCTTGGGCTTTGTGGCGGGCATGCTGGCGGGCGGCCTGATGGCGGCCCTATTTGGCGCACTGGTGATCTGGCTCAATACCAACCAATACGCCACCGGCCTGGCGCTCAGCCTGTTTGGCGCGGGCTTTTCCGCCTTTGTGGGCGTGGGCTATGTGCAAGAAAAAATGCCTGAGCGGCCCACTTTCGCGATTGCCGGCTTGTCGGACATTCCCCTGGTCGGTTCGGCGCTGTTCAAACACCACCCGCTGGTGTATTTGACGATTGCTTTTGCCGGCGCGCTGGTCTGGTTTTTGTACCGCACCCGTAGCGGGCTGATTTTGCGCAGCGTCGGCGAAAGCCCGGAATCGGCCCATGCCCTGGGCTACCCGGTGCGCTGGATTCGGCTGGCCTGCGTGGTCGCCGGGGGCGCACTGTGCGGCCTGGCCGGGGCCTATATTTCGATTATTTACACCCCGCTGTGGGTGGAGGGCATGGTGGCCGGCAAGGGCTGGATCGCCCTGGCGCTGACCACTTTTGCCACCTGGCGGCCCGGCCGTGTACTCCTTGGGGCGTATTTGTTCGGCGGTGTCACCATGCTCCAATTCCACTTCCAAGGTATTGGGGTGGAAGTGCCCAGCCAGGTGCTGAGCATGCTGCCCTATGTCGCCACCATCGTGGTGTTGGCGCTGATTTCCCGCAATCCGGCCTGGATTCGGATTAATATGCCCGCTTCGATCGGAAAACCGTTTTACCCCGGTTCCTGAAGATTTTTTTCCCCTTCCCTGACCTTACTTTCTAAAAAGGAAATGACATGACAGATGTGCAAAAACGTTCG
>JAEMRG010000288.1 GCA_016463455.1 Rhodoferax sp. | reverse complement strand
GCGCTGGTGCTGTGCTTTCTGGCCAGCAACAACATAACCCACAGCACCTGGTTGGTCTTTGCCACACGGCGCTTATTGGAGTTTTCGCGCACCGTGCCCGAGATCGCGTTTGCACTAATTTTTGTCGTGGCCTTCAGCCTGGGGCCGCTGCCTGGCATTTTGGCGCTGGCCATTCACACCACGGGCGCTTTAGGTAAATTGTTTGCCGAGGTCGTGGAAAACGTGGACATGAAGCCTGTGGATGGCGTATTGGCCACTGGCGGAAGCTGGTTGCACAAAGTGCGCTTTGCGGTGCTGCCGCAAGTCGCCTCCAACTTTGCCAGCTACGCCTTGTTGCGTTTTGAGATCAATGTGCGCGGCGCGGCCGTGCTGGGTTTTGTCGGTGCCGGTGGCATCGGGCAGACGCTGCTGGAAGCGATACGCAAGTTCTATTACGCCGACGTGAGCGCTTTGTTGGTGCTGATCATCGGCACGGTCATGGTGATTGACGCGTTGACCGAGCGCGTACGCTACCGCCTGTTGGGCCAGGAGCGAGAGGCATGAGCGTCCTACATCCAACAATCCAAGGTACCGCTGCCACACAGGACGATGCCAAGGCACGGGCAGCATTGCGCGCGCGCTACCCGATGCATTTCCAGGGTATCCACCGTGGGCATATTCCCGCGCTGCTCTGGGCTGGCTTGGCCCTGGGTATGTTTGTATATGGTGCGTACAAATTAGACATGTCCTACGCACGCATTGCTGGCGGTCTGGGCGAGTTGGGCTCCATGGTGTTGCGCATGATTCCGCCGGACCCAGGGAGCTGGCACCGGGCTGGCATTTACGCTTACGCCATGCTGGAGACGCTAGCCATTGCCCTACTGGGAACGCTGATGGCCGCCATCGCCGCCTTTCCGCTGGGCTTTCTCGCTGCGCGCAACACCACCATCAACCGGGTAGTCAAATTTGCTGCAAGGCGCAGCTTTGACACCTTGCGCGGCGTGGACATCTTGATCTGGGCGCTGATCTGGATCAACGTGGTGGGCTTGGGTCCGTTTGCAGGGGTGTTAGCCTTGTTCATGTCCGATCTGGGCATCTTCGGGAAGCTATTTTCTGAGGCGATTGAGGCCGCCGATGACAAGCCAGTCGAAGGCGTGCTCTCCACTGGCGGCTCGTCCTTGACCGCGGTTCGATTTGGTATATTGCCCCAAGTCATGCCGGTCTTGCTAAGCCAAGTGCTGTATGCCTTTGAGTCCAACACCCGCAGCGCCTCCATCATCGGCATTGTGGGGGCGGGCGGCATTGGTTTGATTTTGTCGGAGCAAATCCGCACACTAGAACTGCAGCAAATGGCGTTTGTGATTTTGCTCATCCTGGCCACCGTGTCGCTGATCGATTATTGCTGCGCGCGTATTCGCTTTTCCATCATCGGCGTGCGCGCGCGGTAGACACCCTGCCCCCAGCGCTAGGCCCTTACACAGGAGAACTTCATGTCCCTTTCCCTACCTGAGATCGTCCAACTCTTGGAGAGCCGCGCCACCACCTGGTATGGCCAAGAGGCGGTGAGTCAACTGCACCACGCACTGCAATGCGCCCACCTCGCAGAACAAGCCCATGAGTCTCCCGAAACGGTTGTGGCCGCCCTATTGCACGATCTGGGTCACATGCTAAGCGCTGCACAGTCACCCGTGGCCGACCATGACGCAGCACCCGCCAAAGACGACTTGCACCAGTTCGTGGCCCTGCCATTTTTGCGCAAGTGCTTTTCGGACGCAGTGCTAGAGCCCATCAAACTGCATGTCGACGCTAAACGTTACTTGTGTGCGGTTGATTCGCTCTACTGGGACTCTTTGTCGCCAGCCTCCAAACACAGTCTGGAGTTACAGGGCGGCCGCTTCGACGATGCGCAGGTACGCGCATTCGAGGAGCTGACTTATTACGCGCAAGCAGTGCGCCTGCGGCGCTACGACGATATGGCCAAAGTACCTGATCAGGTGACGCCGGCGCTATCCCATTACGCCAGCCTGATGGAGCAGGTAGCCATCGCCTAAGCGCCGCCTCGCTGGCCACTAGCTGTTGGCCAAGCGCGTAGCCATGCCCGCAGTAAAAGCCTCCACATAGGCCTCTTGCTTATGCGTCTCTATGGTCCCTGGGCGGTACTGACGAACGTAGGCCATCGCTGCACCACTGCTCCAGCCCCAAGACTTGAACAGCGTGGCAGCCATCGTTCCCGTGCGCCCCTTGCCATGGGCGCAATGAATCAAGATGTTGCTGGTTTGTAGAACCTGGGTCAGTTGCGGCAACAAGCGCCTCCATTGCAAGGTCGCCGATGGCGAAGGCACGCCATAGTCCACCACCGGCAACTGGTGCCAGGCAATGCCGTGTTGCGCAAGAAGAAGCGAAAGCCCTGTGGCGCCCAGGCGCTGCAATTCAGCGCTATCGAGAAGGCTTACCACGGTTTTGACGCCCTGGCGCGCCACATGCGCCACGTCCTGGGCGAGTGGCCCTGTAGATTGGGCGCTTGCCATGGTGGCACCAGCACTCGCACCTAAACCCGCACCGGGACAGGCGGACATTCCAACCCGCCCCAGCCAGAGCGAGGGCGCAAAGTCGATATGCAAGGAGTTAAGGGATGCGGTGGGCACACCCCATTGTGATCCTGGCTGTGCTACCCGTTGATGACGAAATCGCAACAGTTGTGTTGGAACATTCCGAAAATTTACTGCAATAAGACATGTCCCGAGACCACCACGGTGACCTGCGCCAGCCCTGCTTGCACCGGGATGGGCGCGCTGCGTGCGTCAGGGTCCCAAAAAGCAAAAAGCCCGACCGGTAAGGGTTGGGCTAAGTGCTTGATTTACTTGGGGTGGCTGATGGGGCTCGAACCCACGACAACAGGAATCACAATCCTG
>JAEMRG010000287.1 GCA_016463455.1 Rhodoferax sp. | reverse complement strand
ACATAAGGGCGAAGCTCCTGGCGCAAAGCCTTCTCAGTCACTAAATCGACCGGACACTGCAAAACATCTTCAAGGTAGAACCGCGCACCGAAATACTGCTTGGAAGTGGGGGCGGATACAAAGGAAATCAAAATATCCACGTCACTCCCCTCTTCGGCTTGTCCGCGTGCTGTGGAGCCAAACAGCGCCAAGCTGCGCACGCCAAATTGGCTTTGCAGGTGCGGCTTGTGGGCACTTAAAAGGGTTAAAGCAGTTTGGCGGTCCATGCGGGCAGTTTAAGGGAGGCGGCCAAGCGACTGAAGTCGCCTCCCGCCTAGGTATTTACCCTCTCGAAATTTGCCGCGCAAAAGCCTACTATGCGAGAGTGAATTTCACAGGCTGAATTCCTAGCACCACAGGCCACGCCCGGTGCCCTGCGCCAAAGCTGCATTAGGCCCGGTGGCGCGTGGAAGACAGGCCCAAGACCAGGGAGTAAGGTGCTAAGTACAGCCGGTGCAAAACCGCGCCACCCAGGACTTCAAGGAGCACAGCCATGACTGCCAACACCCCCCAAGAAAATCATGCCCTTGCCGACCCCGGCGCGCAAATCGACGGCTTTCATTTAGTCATCGATGCCCTCAAACTCAATGGCATCGACACCATATTTGGCGTGCCGGGCATCCCGATTACCGACCTGACGCGCATGGCGCAGGGGCAAGGCATGCGGGTGATTTCTTTCCGCCACGAGCAGCATGCGGGCAATGCCGCAGCGGCTGCGGGCTTTTTGACGCAAAAGCCGGGCATTTGCCTCACCGTTTCTGCGCCGGGCTTTTTGAACGGCCTGACGGCGCTGGCCAATGCCACGACCAATTGCTTTCCCATGATTTTGATCAGCGGCTCGAGTGAGCGCGAGATTGTGGATTTGCAGCAAGGCGACTATGAAGAGATGGACCAACTGGCCATTGCCAAGCCTTTATGCAAAGCGGCATTCAGGGTGCTACACGCGCAGGACATTGGCGTGGGCATTGCGCGGGCTATCCGCTCCGCCTTGTCGGGCCGGCCTGGCGGCGTGTACTTGGATTTGCCGGCCAAGCTATTTGCCCAGACCATGGACGCCGCCAAGGGCGCGGCCTCACTCATTAAGGTGGTGGACCCGGCGCCCCGCCAGATTCCGGCCCCCAACGCAGTGGCGCGTGCGCTGGACCTGCTCAAAAGCGCCAAACGCCCGCTGATTTTGCTGGGTAAGGGCGCAGCCTATGCACAGGCCGATGCCGACATCCGCGCGCTGGTGGAGACCTCGGGCATCCCCTACCTGCCTATGTCTATGGCCAAGGGCTTGCTGCCCGACACGCATGCGCTGTGTGCCTCGGCAGCGCGCTCTTATGTGTTGGCCGAGTCCGACGTGGTGCTACTCGTAGGCGCGCGCCTGAACTGGCTGCTATCCCACGGCAAGGGCAAGACCTGGGGCACGCCCACCGGCAAGCAATTCATACAAATAGATATTTCACCCACCGAGATGGATAGCAACGTGGCGATTGCCGCGCCGCTGGTGGGCGACATCGGCTCGTGCGTGGCGGCGCTGGTGGCCGGTATGGGCAGCCACTGGCCCAAGGCCCCGGCGGACTGGACTGGCCCGGTGTTTAGCAAGCGCGACGCCAACCAAGCCAAGATGGCCGAGACGCTGGCGAAAAACCCCTCGCCCATGAATTTTCATAGCGCCCTGAGCGCGGTGCGCGCCGTCATTAAGGCGCACCCAGACGCGATGCTGGTCAACGAAGGCGCCAACACCTTGGACTTCACCCGCAGCATTGTCGATATGTACCAGCCGCGCAAGCGCCTGGACGTGGGTACCTGGGGCGTCATGGGCATAGGCATGGGCTTTGCCATCGCCGCCGCCGTGGTGACGGGCAAGCCGGTCATTGCCATCGAGGGCGATAGCGCCTTTGGCTTTAGCGGCATGGAGGTGGAGACGATTTGCCGCTACCACCTGCCCATCTGCATCGTAATTTTCAATAACAACGGGGTGTATCGCGGTACCGACGTCAACGCATCGGGCGGCGAGGACGTAGCGCCCACGGTTTTCGTCAAGGGCGCGCGCTATGACAAAATGATGGAAGCTTTTGGTGGGGTGGGCGTACAAGCCACCACCCCGGCGCAATTGCAAGAGGCGATGGAAGCCGCTATCGCAAGCGGACAACCTACCCTGATCAACGCTGTCATCGACGAGACAGCGGGCACGGAGAGCGGACGCATTACCATGCTTAATCCGCAAACCGCGAAAAAAACCTGATTTTTGCAATTCCAAAGGACTCTTCAGCTATGAGCAAGGCATTAGACGGCGTACGCATTCTTGACTTCACCCATGTGCAATCAGGCCCGACCTGCACCCAGTTGCTGGCCTGGTTTGGCGCGGACGTCATCAAGGTAGAAAAAGCCGGTGAAGGCGACGCTACCCGCGGGCAACTGCGCGACATCCCCGGTGTGGACAGCCTGTACTTCACCATGCTCAACCACAACAAGCGCTCGATTACCGTCAACACCAAAGACCCCAAGGGCAAGGAAGTGCTGGACCGGCTGATCAAGACCTGCGACGTGCTGGTAGAAAACTTTGCGCCCGGCGCCCTAGACCGCATGGGCTTTACCTGGGAGCGCATCCAGGAGCTCAACCCGCGCATGATCGTGGCCTCGGTCAAAGGCTTTGGCCCTGGCAAATACGAGGACTGCAAGGTCTATGAAAACGTGGCGCAGTGCGCTGGCGGCGCCGCCTCGACCACCGGTTTTGACGATGGCCCGCCCATGGTGAGCGGCGCGCAAATCGGCGATTCGGGCACCGGCTTGCATTTGGCGCTGGGCATTGTGGCGGCGCTGTTCCAGCGCAATAGCTCCGGGCGCGGCCAAAAAGTGCTGGCACC
>JAEMRG010000042.1 GCA_016463455.1 Rhodoferax sp. | reverse complement strand
CCGCCCAGTATGTACAGGAAAAGGCGGCCGCCTCGGGCAGCAGCTTTTATTACGCCTTTTTGTTTTTGCCACCGCCACGGCGGGCGGCCATCACCGCTTTTTATGCGTTTTGCCGCGAAGTCGATGATGTGGTCGATGATGCGGTGGACCCGGGCGTAGCCGCCAGCAAATTGGCCTGGTGGCTGAGCGAGGTGTCCAAGGCCTATAGCGGCCAGCCCTCCCACCCGGTGATGAAAGCCTTGATGCCCCTGGCGCCGACTTACGGCATCACCCAAGAACACTTGCACAGCGTCATCCGTGGTTGCCAGATGGATCTGGAGCAGACCCGCTACCTGGACTTCCCCAACCTGCAACGCTACTGCCATTTGGTGGCTGGTGTCGTGGGCGAAGTGGCAGCGCGGATATTTGGCCAAAGCGAAGCCCACACCACGGTCTATGCCCATACCCTGGGCCAGGCGCTGCAACTGACCAACATCATCCGGGATGTAGGCGAAGACGCACAACGCGGGAGGATCTACATACCCGTCAATGAGTTACAACGCTTTGATGTAAAGGCACATGAAGTATTAAAACGCATCCCCTCGGTCCGTTTCAGCGCCTTGATGGCCTACCAGGCCGAACGCGCCCACGGCTTGTACGAGCAGGCGCTGGGCCTGCTGCCGCCACAGGACCGGCGCAACCAAAAGCCCGGCCTGATGATGGCCAGCATTTACCGGCGCCTGCTTGAGCAAATCGAACGCGAAGGCTTCCCGGTGCTGGAGCGTCGCGTGCGCTTAACGCCCATCCACAAATTTTGGCTGGCCTGGAAAGTCCAGGCCCTGGGCCGTCTATGAAGCGCCACCGCGTCTGCGTGGTGGGCGCCGGTTGGAGCGGTCTTGCCGCTGCCGTGCACGCGGTGCAAGCCGGGCACCGCGTCACCGTGCTCGAGGCCAGCCGCTCACTGGGCGGGAGGGCCCGCACGCTACCGGCCAGTGCCGACGGGCTGCTGCCCGATGGCAGCGCCGCCACCTTAGACAATGGCCAACACATCTTGCTCGGCGCCTACCGCGAAACCCTGGACCTGATGCGTACCGTGGGCCTGGACCCGGCGCAGACCTTGCTGCGCCTGCCCCTGGGCCTGCGCTTTGCCGATGGCGACGGCTTGCAGTTGCCCGATTGGCCGCAGCCCTGGAACTTGATGGCCGGGCTACTGACGGCGCGCGGTTGGAATATGGGCGACAAAAGGTCTTTGGTCCGGGCCCTGCGCCTGTGGCGAAAAAACCGCTTTGAATGCAGCGCCCAAACTACGGTCGCCGAGCTTAGTCAGGGCATTAACAGCGCCGTGGTGGAGGACCTAATTACACCCCTGTGCATTTCAGCCCTCAACACGCCACCGCAACTGGCCAGCGGGCAGGTTTTTTTAACCGTGCTGCACGATAGCCTGTTTGCCAAGCCCCGCCAGAAAAAAAAGTCGGCACTTGCCGGATTGGAGACTCCCGGTCTGGTGAACCCGTCCGACGCCGCCCCGCCAGAACTTACACCGTGGCGCGCTAAGGGCTCAGATTTGCTCCTGCCCACAGCGGACCTGAGCGCCTTGTTTCCCCAGGCGGCGGCAGCTTGGCTCAGCGACCACGGTGCCAGCGTCCACTTGGGCCGGCGTGCCGCCTGCCCGCAATGGCGCGGTGGGCAATGGCAAATCGACGGCGAAGCCTTTGACCGCGTGATCTGGGCCACTGCCCCGCAGCACGCGGTGCAGGCCTTTAGCGAATACCTGCCGCTGGCACCCAAAAACCTGGGCTTGCATTTGCAACGCTGGCTGCGTCCGGCCAAAGCCATGAAATACCAGTCTATCGCCACGGTCTATGCGCACGCGCCGGGACTGGTCCTACCCCGCCCCATGCTGGCGCTGCGCAGCAGCCCGCTGGCACCGGCGCAATTTGTATTTGACCGGGGCCAACTCGGCGGCCCGGCGGGGCTGCTAGCGCTGGTGGTGAGCGCGCCCCAAGGTGAGTTTGAGCAGTTGGAATCCATGGTGCTGGCCCAGGCGCAGGAACAATTAGAGGACTGGCTCGATGGCAAATCCTTGAGTGCCATCCGCACCGTGGTGGAAAAACAGGCTACCTTCTCCTGCGCGGCCCGCATGGTGCGCCCGCCCCAGCAGGTCGCCCCCGGTCTAATGGCCTGCGGGGATTACCTGTACAAGCCCTACCCCGCAACCTTAGAAGGCGCAGTACGCAGCGGCATCATGGCGGCGCTGGCTTTGGGCGAGACCGAGGGGTTTCTCTGGAAGGACTAAATGCCGTGGCGTGCAAACAGAGCGACAAGCCGCCTCACACGCCCAGCGCATGGCATAAAACATCCAAGCTAGACACTGACAAATGGGGAGTCCGTGCATGCTGCCAGCTTGCACCCTGGCGATTGACCCACACACTTTGCATCCCCGCGTCCAGCGCCGCCAGCACATCCAACAGTGCGTCGTCGCCCACATGCAGCACCTCCTCGTGTCTGCAACCCAGGGCGCTGGCCGCTGCATCAAAGATAGCTTTGTGCGGCTTGGGCAGGCCCACGGTGTGTGCGCCCACACTGCCCACAAACCAATGCCCAATACCCACTAAATGGACGTCGGCATTGCCATTGGTCAGGGCCAAAAGCGGAAAACGCCCCGCCAAGCGGGCCAGTGCCCCGGCGCATTCAGCGTACAAATCCACCTGCTGGCGTGCCGCGTAAAACACCGCAAATGCCTCTTGTGCCAAAGCAGGAGACTCGCCGCAACGCTGCAAGGCCAGTTCAATCATGCCCAAGCGCAGCGCACTCATATCGTGGGCGCTGGCCGCTTGCGCTTGGATCACCGTGTCGCGCAATTGGGAGCGTTGCAACGGCTCGGCCATCAAGGCGGCAGTCAGCGGCGCCTGCGGGCGCAGGTAGTCTTGCATCTGGATTTCAGCCCGGGCGATGGTGGGCCAAACCGGCCACAAAGTGTCGTCCAGGTCCAAGGTGATAGCGCGGATTTTGGTGGCGTCAAGCATAGGTGGGCGAGAATACTGCATGTCTTTTCAAAAAGAACCCCCTTTTTCCCATGGGCAAGCCGCGCACACAGCGGTGCTGTATTGCAATTTGGGAACCCCCGACGCCCCTACTGCGCCCGCCGTACGCCGTTATCTGGCCGAGTTTTTAAGCGACCACCGCGTGGTAGAAATCCCCCGCCTGGTCTGGCTACTGATATTGCACGGGATCATTTTGCGCTTTCGCCCGGCCAAGTCGGCGGCCAAATACGCCAGCATCTGGACGCCTGAGGGCTCGCCACTCAAAATCTGGACCGAAAAGCAAGCCGCCTTGCTAGAGCAGCGCTTGCAGGCCCTGGGCTTGCACGTGCGGGTGCGCTGGGCTATGCGCTATGGCAGCCAGTCCATCCCCTCGCAGCTGGACGCGCTCAAGGCCGAAGGCGTTACCCGCGTGCTGCTGCTACCGGCCTACCCCCAGTATTCAGCGACCACCACCGCCAGCCTGTTTGACGCAGTCTATGCATGGGCCGCCGGCACACGCGCTATCCCCGAGCTGCGCTTTATCAACCATTACCACGACCATCCCGCCTATATCGCCGCCTTGCAGGCCGGGGTAGAGACCTATTGGCAAGAGCATGGCCGCCCGGATGTGCTGGTCATGAGTTTTCATGGCGTGCCCGAACGCACTCTGCATTTAGGCGACCACTACCACTGCGAATGCTTCAAAACCGCGCGCCTGCTGGCCGACGGCCTGGGCCTTCGCAAAGACCAGTACAAAGTAACCTTTCAAAGCCGCTTGGGTCGGGCCAAATGGCTGGAGCCCTATACCGAACCGACGCTGATCGCCATGGGGCAGTCCGGTGTCGGGCGGGTCGATGTGATTTGCCCCGGCTTTACCAGCGACTGCCTGGAAACGCTCGAAGAGATCAATATGGAAGCGCGCCACGCCTTCTTGGAAGCGGGGGGTAAAGACTTTCACTACATCGCTTGCCTGAACGACGGTGCTCCAGGCATAGACGCGCTGGCTGCGGTGGCCCACCAGCACCTGGGCGGCTGGCCCGTGGACATGCCGCCCGATGCCCAGGCCCTCGAACAATCGCGCCAGGCCGCACTGGCTTTGGGCGCGCCGCGCTAAGGGCGCCTGGGCGCGATGGCCATCATCCTGGCCCCGATGGAGGGCTTGCTCGACTTTGTATTGCGCGATGTGCTGACCCGCGTGGGCGGCATTGACCGTTGTGTGTCCGAGTTCATCCGCATCACCGACACCTTGCTACCCGAGCGCGTTTTTATCCGTGTCGTGCCCGAGTTACTGCACGGCGGACGCACTGCCGCTGGCGTGCCGGTGCGCCCGCAGCTGCTGGGCTCGGACCCGGCCTGCCTGGCCGATAACGCAGCACGGGTGGCAGGCATGGGCGCCGACGGCGTGGACCTCAATTTCGGTTGCCCGGCCAAAGTGGTAAATAGGCACGGCGGCGGTGCCGCGCTGTTGCAAGACCCTGCGCTTTTATTTGCGATCGTTAAAGCCGTGCGTGCGGCTGTGCCTGCGCAGCAAATGGTGTCGGCCAAGATGCGCCTGGGCTTTGCCGACGACAGCCGCGCCGAAGAATGCGCGCTGGCTTTGCAGGAAGGTGGCGCCGGTGAAATCGTGGTGCATGCGCGCACCCGCGCCGACGGCTACCGCCCGCCGGCCTACTGGCACCGCATTGCCGACATTCGCGCACGGGTGCGCATACCGCTGATTGCCAATGGCGAAATATGGAACCCCTCGGATGCACAGCAGTGCCGCCTGGAATCGGGCTGCGACACGCTGATGCTGGGGCGCGGCATGGTCAGCAACCCCGGCCTGGCGCTGGAGATACGCGCTGCGTCGGCGCAGCACGGCCCGCTGGCGCCCGGTTTGGACTGGCCCGGCGTACAAACGCATTTAGGGCATTTCTGGCATTTGGTGCGCTCGCACCTGGAGGCGCGCCAACAAGCCGGAAGGCTCAAGCAGTGGCTCAATTTTTTGCGCCGCCATTACCCCCCGGCGCAGCAGGCCTACGAGCGCCTGAAGACTGAAATCGATGTGCGGGTATTCGATGCCTGGGTGAACGCGCAGCCCCCAGGCGCAGTACAGGCTTTGCGCTAAACAACAACAATAGGAAGAGACTCGTCCATGGACAGTGTGCGCATCGACAAATGGCTGTGGGCAGCGCGTTTTTTCAAAACCCGCTCACTGGCAACCGACGAGGTCAACAAAGGCCATGTGCAGATCGCCAAGCAAAACATCAAACCTGCGCGCGAAGTGCGTGTGGGCGACCTGCTTACGGTGTGGCAGGCCAAAATTCCGCGCACCATCACCGTCAAGGGCCTGAGCGCGGTGCGCGGCCCGGCGCCGGTGGCACAGGCCTTGTACGAAGAAAGCGCAGACAGCATCAGCGCACGCCTGGCTATGCAAGAACACCGGCGCCTGCACCCCGAACCGGCCGATGCCCTGAGCCATGGCCGCCCTACCAAGCGTGACCGGCGCGACCTGCAAAAAGGCCTGGATGCACGCTGGAGCGCGTCCATCGACGATTAGTCTTTACAGGCTGCAGCGGCTTGCGGCGATAATCTGCCCTCGCCTCGCAGCGCCTGCATCAAGGCCCGCACACGCTGGACAATCCGAAAGCTATTCGATGACCGCCTCCCACCTCTCCCCCGTTTCTATTTCACCGGTGCAAGATATTGTGGCCGATATGCGCTTGGGCAAAATGGTCATCCTGATCGATGAAGAAGACCGTGAAAACGAAGGCGATTTGGTGCTCGCGGCAGACCATGTGAGCGCCGAGGCGATTAACTTCATGGCGCGCTTCGGGCGCGGCCTCATTTGCCTGACCCTGACACGCGCCCATTGCGAGCGCCTGCAACTACCCCCCATGGCGGTGCGCAACGGCACCAAACACTCCACTGCGTTTACCGTGTCGATTGAAGCCGCAGAAGGCGTGAGCACCGGCATATCCGCCGCCGACCGCGCCTGCACGGTACGCGCTGCGGTGGCCAAAAATGCCATGCCGCAAGACCTGGTGCAGCCAGGCCATATTTTTCCGCTGCAAGCAGTCGATGGCGGCGTGCTGATG
Source organism: Rhodoferax sp. (assembly GCA_016463455.1). Classification (GTDB taxonomy): domain Bacteria; phylum Pseudomonadota; class Gammaproteobacteria; order Burkholderiales; family Burkholderiaceae_C; genus Allorhodoferax. The sequence goes on along the minus strand of JAEMRG010000042.1, from coordinate 5,403 downwards.
CGCGCCGGCCATACCGAAGCCGGTTGCGATTTGGCCGCCATGGCCGGCTGCACACCGGCATCGGTAATTTGCGAAATCATGAAGGACGACGGCACCATGGCGCGCCTGCCGGACTTGCAGTTGTTTGCCGCCGAGCATGGCCTAAAAATCGGCACCATTGCCGACCTGATCGCCCACCGCAGCCGCGTCGAGTCGCTAGTCCAGCGCAAGGCCAGCCGGCCATTGCAGACCGCCTTTGGCAGTTTTGAGGCGCATGCCTTTCAAGACTCCACCGGCCAAGGCGTGCATTTGGCGCTGGTGCAAGGCCAATGGGATGCCTCCGAGGCGGTGGCGGTGCGTGTGCATGAGCCCCTGTCGGCACTCGATGCCCTGGAAGCCGGGCGCACCTTACATTCTTGGAGTCTGGACGCCAGTCTGGCGTTTTTGGCGCGTGAGGGTAAGGGGGTGCTGGTGCTGCTCAATTGCGGAGAAACCGGCGAGCAGTTGCTAGCCCAGTTTGAAGGCACCGCGCGCCCCGCCCAAGCGCCCGAGCGGGGCCGCATGGACTTGCGGACCTACGGCATCGGCGCCCAGATACTGCGCTTGTGCGGCGTGCAAAAAATGCGCCTCATGGGCAGCCCGCGTCGCATGCCCAGTATGGCCGGCTATGGCCTGGAAACCGTGGGCTACTTGAACGCCCCCGCCCCCTGATTTTTTTGAACCGGAAAGAAACCCATGTTTGGTGCTGACAAAGGCAATATCGACAACCAAGACCAACGGTTGCAAGGCAAAGGCCTGCGCATCGGCATCGTGCAAGCGCGCTTTAACCATGAAGTGACGAATGCACTGAGCAGCGCCTGCAGGCAGGAGTTGCTGGCGCTGGGCGTGGCCGAGCGCGACATCCACCAGGTCAGCGTCCCTGGCGCCCTGGAGGTACCGGTCGCCTTACAAGCCCTTGCAGAGACGTCTAGGTTTGATGCCTTGATCGCCATCGGCTGCATCATCCGCGGTGAGACCTACCACTTTGAGTTGGTGGCCAATGAATCAAGCGCCGGGGTGACGCGCATTGCACTGGATTTTCAAATTCCGATTGCCAACGCCATACTCACTACCGAAAACCAAAGCCAAGCCATTGCGCGCCAATCGGTCAAAGGCAGCGACGCGGCGCGCGTAGCCATTGAAATGGCCAATTTATTGGAAAAAATTTGATGGCCGACATCCACTCTCCGGGGCCAGCACAGGATGCGCAAGCCAAGCTGAGCAGCACTGGCGTGCGTAAAACCGCCACCAAAAACAAGCGCAGCCGGGCCCGCGAGTTTGCGGTGCAAGGCCTGTACCAAAGCCTGGTGGGTAAGAACCAGCCCGCTGATATCGATGTGTTCACCCGCGACCTGTCCGGCTTTTCCAAAGCCGATGCGCTGCATTTCGACGCCTTGCTGCATGGTTGCATAGCGCAAGCAGCCCAGGCAGACGCACTGATCAGCACCCGCTTAGATAGGCCGCTCAGCGAGATCTCGCCGATCGAGCGGGTGGTGCTCTGGATCGGCGTCTATGAAATGCAGCACTGCCCGGATGTACCCTGGCGCGTGGTGCTCAATGAATGCGTGGAGCTGGCCAAGGAATTTGGCGGCACGGACGGCCACAAATACGTCAATGCGGTGCTCAATGGCCTGGCGCCCGAATTGCGCGCCCTCGAAGTGCAGGCAGACCGGGCAGCACGCCACCCTGCCTGAGCCCACCCCGTCCATGCAAATTTCCCGGCGCGCCCAAGCCATTGAACCTTTTTATGTGATGGAAGTGGCCAAGGCCGCCTCCGCGCTGGCGCAGCAGGTGCAAGGCAGCGCGCGGCCCATGGTGTTTCTCAACATCGGCGAGCCCGATTTCACCGCGCCACCTTTGGTGCAAGAAGCTGCACAGCGCGCGATCAGCGCCGGGCTTAGCCAGTACACCCAAGCCACCGGCTTGCCCGCGCTGCGTGAGCGTATCAGCCACTGGTACCGTCAGCGCTTCGGGCTGGATATTGCAGCAAGCCGCATCGTGGTAACCGCCGGTGCTTCAGCCGCACTCCAAATGGCCTGCCTAGCGCTGCTTGATGCCGGGGACGAAGTGCTGATGCCCGACCCCAGCTATCCCTGTAACCGGCATTTCGTCAGCGCAGCCGATGCGCGCGCCATCTTGTTGCCGACCACTGCTGCGCAGCGTTTTCAACTCAGCGCCGATCAAGTACAAGAAGCCTGGGGCCCGAAAACACGCGGCGTCTTGCTGGCCTCGCCCTCCAATCCCACGGGCAGCTCTATCGACCCGGCTGAGATGGCGCGCATCCACCAACTGGTGCAATCGCGCGGCGGCATCACCCTGGTCGATGAAATTTACCTGCCGCTGAGCTATGACGCATATTTTGGGGTCAGCGCGCTGGCTTTGGACGAATCGGTCATCAGCATCAACAGTTTTAGCAAATACTTCAATATGACCGGCTGGCGCCTGGGCTGGATGGTGCTGCCTCCGGTGCTGGTGCCGGTGATAGAGCGGCTGGCGCAAAACCTGTTTATCTGCCCCAGTGCGATTGCCCAGCACGCTGCGCTGGCCTGCTTTGAAGCGGAGAGCATCGCGCTGTACGAAAGCCGCCGTCAGGCCTTTGCACAGCGGCGCGATTATTTTGTACCGGCGCTCAATGCGCTGGGGCTGAGCGTGCCTGTGATGCCTGATGGCGCTTTTTACGCATGGGCCGATTGCACCGATGCCTGTGCGCACTTAGGGATCAAAGACAGCTGGGATTTTTCTTTTGCTGTGATGGAGCGCGCCCATGTCGCCATCACGCCGGGGCGCGATTTCGGCCCTGCCCACGGCGCGCAATTTGTGCGTTTTTCCACCGCCAGTTCCATGGAACAATTGCATACCGCTATGGAGCGGCTGCGGGCCTTGCTGGCCGGATAATACGCGCTTCGCAGCAGGCGTTTTTCACCTACAAGGCCTCTCTATGAATCAGGACCTCGATATTTTTCAACTCGTGTTGCACGCCAGCTTGGTGGTGCAGTTGGTGATGCTCTTATTGATGCTGGTCTCCATTGCCAGTTGGTCGGCCATCTTCCGCAAAATATTTGCACTGCAGCGCGTCAAATCACTCAACGAAGTGTTTGAGCGCGAATTTTGGTCCGGCTCCAGCCTCAACGAGCTCTACACCACGGCGGCGAGCAAAGGTGTCAATTCCGGCCCGATGGAACGCATCTTTGCCAGCGGTATGCGGGAATTTCAAAAATTGCGCGAACGCCGTGTCAATGACGTCCCCACTTTGATGGACGGCGCCCGCCGTGCCATGCGCGCCAGTTTCCAGCGCGAAATGGATGAAGTGGAAAGCAATTTGTCTTTCCTGGCCTCGGTGGGTTCGGTATCGCCTTATGTGGGCCTGTTCGGCACGGTCTGGGGCATCATGCACGCCTTTACTGGCCTAGCGGCTTTGCAGCAAGTCACGCTGGCCAGCGTGGCGCCGGGAATTGCCGAGGCGCTGGTGGCCACCGCCATTGGTCTGTTTGCCGCGATTCCGGCGGTCATTGCCTACAACCGTTTTGCGCGCGACCTGGAGCGCATTGCCATCAGCCAAGAAACTTTTATCGAAGAGTTTTCCAACATCCTGCAGCGCAATGTCAGCGCACAGGCCACTACCAGCGCGCCGCGTTAAACCCATGATGCTGCCTTTGCACGCAGGACAGGAGTAGCCCATGCCCGCAGTCAGTTCCCGGGGTCGCGGCAGACGCACCATAAGCGAGCCCAATATGGTTCCCTTTATCGATGTGATGCTGGTGCTATTGATCATCTTTATGGTCACTGCGCCCCTGATTTCACCCAGCGTGGTGGACCTTCCCAGCGTCGGCAGTGCCGCCAAGCAGCCTGATGTCTTTATTCAGATCATCGTGGGTAAAGACAACACCCTGGAAATTAAAGGCCAGGGTGCTGCCAGTGCCGTCACCCTAGAGAACCTGGCCGGCTCGGTGCGCAAAGCCCAAGCAGCCCATCCGCCCAATACGAGCGCGGTGGTGATCAGCGCGGACAAAAGCGTGCAGTATGAACGGGTGGTCAAGGTCATGGATACCTTGCAGCGTGCAGGCATTGCGCGCATCGGCTTGTCGGTGCAACTGGCACCCTGAAAAGCATGGCCCCGGCCCAGGCACGCAGCGATTTTTTACCACCACCTGCCCCGGGTTCGGGCCGGGCTTTGGTGCTCGCGCTGATTGCGCATGGCTTGCTGGTGCTAGCCCTGACGTATGCTGTGCACTGGAAGGGGGAAACGCCAATGGCTACCTTCAGTGCCGAACTGTGGGCACCCTTGCCGATGGAAGCCGCTCCGCCCGCACCCGCGCCTGAACCGCCGGCGCCGGAAGTGGAAAGCATCATCGCGCCGCCTGCTCCGGCACCCGAACCCGTACGCACCGCGCCACCCCCCAGCCCCAAGCTGGACGCAGACATTGCCACCGCCGAGCGCAAAGCGCAGCAAAAAAAGCAAGATGAACGCGAAAAATTGGTGCAAGAAAAAAAGAAACAAGAAGAGCGCCGCCAAACTGAAAAGCGCGAACTGGAGCAGCGCAAAGATGAAGCGCTGAAAGCCGAAAAGCAAAAAGCCGAGGAGTCCAAGCGGCGTAAGGAGCTTGACGCCGCCAAGGCACAAGATGCCAAGCGCCTCAAAGAAATTGAAGCGGCCCAAGCCGCCGAAAAGAAACGCCTGAAAGACCAGGAGATCGCCAAGCAGCAGGAAGCCGATCTTCTGCGCGAAGAGCTGGCGCAAAGCGAGAATTTGCGCAAGGACGCGCGTGAGCGTGCCCTCAAACTCGCCGGCGTCGCCGCCGGCAGTGGAAGCGCCAGTTCAAGCGGAACGGCCGCCCAATCCACCGGCCCCAGCGCCAATTACGGTGCCAAGGTGGTGGCTGCGATTCGGCCGAATATTGCATCCATCAAGGAATTGAGTGCCAGCCTGACAGCGGAATACGATGTCTATACCGATGCCAGCGGGAAAATCATGAGCGCCAAAATCCGCAAGCGCAGCGGCGACGCCTACTGGGACGATGCGGCGCTTAGCGCGATTTTGAAAACCGAAAAACTACCCTTTGACGAGAACGGGCGTGTGCCCTCGCCTATGACCATCAGCCTGCGCCCGCGCGACTGATGCCACCGCAAGCTAGGGCGCGCTGTCCTTATTCGTAGGCCACGACCGCACGCCCCTGGTCGGCATGGGCGCGCCAGCGGGCCAGTGCGGCATCGCTAGGGAAAAAGCGGGCCGCATCGCCCAATTGCAGCTCGGCGCAGGCGCCTTCGGCCGGCAGGCCCTGCGGGGGGGTATCGGGGGGGCATTCCAGAGCAAAACGCACCGCTAGGCCCCGTACCAATTCGCCCTGCTCGCTCATTTCTCGTTTGGCAGGGAACTCGCGCAGCAAC
>JAEMRG010000286.1 GCA_016463455.1 Rhodoferax sp. | reverse complement strand
AAAAGCGCGCCAGCGGCCATGTGCTGGTGCCTATGGTCGATGGGCAGCGCGGCAATCCCTTGGTAATGGACGATGTGGCCCTGGCCGACATCCGCGCAAGCAGCGTCAACCTGGCCTGCCGCAACTTTGTCGAAAACCAACCGGCTTTGGTACATCTGCACCACACCAGCAACACGCGCTTTGTCACCGACCTGGACACGCTGCAAGACATCCAAGCCTTGGCCAAGCGCACTGGCTGGAAGCTGGAGTTACCGCAAGCGCTGGCAGCTGTGCACGCATGAGTGGGGCCTCAGAGCTGACCGGAGTGAGGCTATGAAAGAGGACATAGGCAAGACCTTCACCGGCCAATGGCCGGTGCCCATGGGGCGGCACCGCTTTGCCGGTGCGGCCGATATCAACCCGGTGCTCTCGCGCGTGTTTGCCAGCATGCGCGCTACCGATGTGGCATTGCACCCAGAGCGCGCCGGCGCGTTTTACGCCAGCGAAGATAATTTGCTCAAGCGCGTGGACGTGCCCGAGTTCCGCGCCTTGGTGCAGTTCATCGTGCAATCGCTGCAAGACACCGCGCAGCGCGCCAATGCGCAGGTCTGGCCACCGGGCCAGCAGCCCTTGCAATTGCTGCTGACCGGCGTGTGGTTTCAGATTCAAAACGGCGCAGCTTTTCATGATGTGCACACCCACGGCAATTGCTCCTGGTCGGGTGTGTACTACCTGCAAATCGACCCGCCGGAACAACGTGCCCAGCATGCGCAGTGGGGCGCCCAGAACGGCGTGACGCGCTTTTACAGCCCGATGTTCCCGCTGCTGGGCGGCGCGCATATGGACATGGGCAATGCCTTCATGCAAAACGCGACCCTAGACATCAGCCCACAAGAAGGTGAGCTCATTCTCTTTCCCGCATTTCTAGCCCACAAAGCCATGCCCTACCAAGGCGAGCGCGAGCGCATCATCCTGTCCTTCAACGCGCAAATCCATGCGCCACAAGGCAATCAAATCTACCGCTACGCGGGGACTTGAGCCGCAGATTTCAACTATGGATAGTCCACGCTTGGACCGCTAGCTCCGAAAAAAATGCAGCGCGCAGGTGCTGGTACAGGTGCTGGTGCTGGTGCTCAGGCAGTGGGACGCGCGATTTTGGGATCGGCGCGGATGCTTGGTATATTTCTGCCAAATTAGGGGAGTGACTTTACGGTGATGCGGTTCTTGCTCTTGCGACCTGTGCTCGCTTCAACTCTTACGATGCCACATTGCGCCGGCCCGCAGTTCATGGCGTTCTTGCTGCCCTTTTTGCTGCTTTTCCTGGCGCTAAACGGGCAAACGCAGGCTGAGGGCTTTCCTCCCGTCACCCGAATGGACGTTATCGCGGTCAAGCCGCTGGTGTTTGAAGCGGCTTCGCACAAGCACCCCTTGCCTATCCGTTCGGCCAAGGAGGCTGCTGCATACTTTCCAGCGCCAGATCTGGCCCGCCTGCGCCGCCAGGTCGACTTTTCTCGGCAGGTGGTGCTGCTGTTTGCTTGGCGGGGGTCCGGGCAGGACCGCTTGGAATATCTGGAGCAGACATCGCCACCGGCTGCTGTCGTATTTACTTACACCCCTGGTCTAACGCGCGACCTGCGTGCACACCACCAAGTGTTTGTCTTGCAGGCAGATAGGGTGTGGAGCGTGCGGTGAGCACGGCCGCACCAGTCGCTTTGCTGGGCCGAAATGGGCTGGAGATCAACGACCCGGCCAAGGCTGCAATGCGCTCGATCAACTCCAGTGGCGTGCGTGTGATTTCATCGACCTTTGCGCCCCGCTTGTTGTGGGGTTTGCTGACAGGCTCGCTAGCGGGGACTTAGGACGCAGGTTTCAGCCCTCTATCGTCCAAGCTTCTACCGCCAACCCCGGCACACGGTGGAACTCACGCGCGTTGTTAGTGATGACAACGCTGTCCTCAGCCAGGGCATGGGCGGCGATCATCAGGTCCATCCCGCCGATAGGCGTTCCGGCGCGGTCTAGCGCGGCGCGAATCTGGGCATAGTGGTGGCTGGCTTCTAGCGGCCAGGGGCGTACATCAAAACCTACCAGCCAGGCCTCCACGGCTGCGGCAAAGCGTGGGCTGGCTAATTTGGCGGCACCAAAACGCAGTTCGGCAGCGACGATGGCCGATAGCCACACCTGGCTTTTATCAAGCGCGGCAAAACGTTCAATCATGCCCTGCGGGTGCCTGCGCAGGATGTAGCTGCAAATATTGGTGTCCAGGGTGCGGCGCATGCGGAGAGTCAGGTCCAATCACGTTCTTGGGCCGGTGCGTCTTGCCGATCGGCCAGGAACTCGGCGGGCAGAGGCTCGGTATCGGCATAAAACTGCTGCAACCACACGCCCATATCCCGCTCGGGCGGGGTTTCGGGGTGCAACCAGATGTCTTTGCCGATTTGCTCCAGACGCACTTCCTTGGCCTGTAGCTTGAGCCGCGCAGGCAGGCGCAGCGCCTGGCTGCGGCCACTCATAAAAACGCGGGCGGTAATGGTCATGCAGCACCTCGGGAGTTGTAATATCTAGGTGCAGTATGACATAAGGTCTCAAGGCGCTACTTCAATCGCCGTCACTACAAATTTCCCGTCTTCGCGAACCACCGCAAAGCGCACTTTATCGCCGGCTTGGGCGGTCTCTAGCAAGGCCGGGTCTTTGACGGTAAAGACCATGGTCATGGGGGGCATGTCCAAGGACTTGATTTCGCCGTGTTTGATGGTTATTTTCCGGTTGGCGCGGTCCACTTTGCGTACCTCGCCTTGTGCCTTGTCATCGCTTTGTGACCAGGAAGCCAAGGGTAAAAACGCGAGAGATAGGAGTGCCAAGGACGCCAAAAGGCGGGTCGCTAATGCAGCCATGGTGTCGGCCTTCAGGGGTAAGCCTGGAAAACAGTGCTGCTGCCATC
>JAEMRG010000285.1 GCA_016463455.1 Rhodoferax sp. | reverse complement strand
GCACGCCGGTGTGGATGCTGCTCATCGGGCGTTTTTTCTTTGGCACGCCGGTGTCCGCGCGGCAAATGCTGGGCGCGGTCTTGTCTATTGCCGGCGTGGTGCTAGTGATGTGCCGTGGCCAGTGGGACATTTTGATCGGCTTTCATTTGGTGGCCGGCGACGTGTACATGCTGATTGCCGCCATTGGCTGGGCGTTTTACAGCTGGATGTTGGCCCACCCGACCACCGAATCTGCGCCGATTCGCGCTGATTGGGCGGCGTTTTTGCTGGCGCAAACCGTTTTTGGCCTGGTCGGTGCCCTGGGCTGCGCCTCGCTGGAATGGACGCTGACCGATGCCCGGCTGGAGCTGGGCTGGCCATTGGCCGCTGCGCTGGCATTTATCGGGCTCGGGCCTGCGGTTTTGTCTTACCGCGCCTGGGGGGCCGGGGTGGCCCTGGTCGGGCCCTCGGTGGCCGGGTTCTTTATGAACCTCATCCCCTTGTTTGCAGCACTGCTGTCCACGATTTTTCTAGGTGAATCACCGCAGCCATTCCACGCGGCGGCCTTTACGCTGATTGCGGCGGGCATTGTTTTGTCGGCGCGCAAGACGGCAGCGGCCAAAACTGAGGCCTAGATTCGCGCATTGCGGGTCAACCCGATTTCCAATAGCCAGCAAACAGGGTTTGCGCAGGCCGGCACACTCGCGTTAAAACGTACCGCCAAAAGCTCCGCCGTCGAGCAGAAGGTTTTGGCCCGTTATGAAGCCGGCCAGTGGGCTGCATAAGAAAGCACAGGCAGCACCGAATTCTTCTGGTGTGCCAAAGCGCTGGACCGGTATGCCTTTGCGGCGTGTGTCGGCCAGGGCTTCCACGCTTTGACCGGTTTTTTGTGCCGCACTGGCAAACAGGCCTTGCAAGCGGTCGGTGTCAAACGGTCCGGGCAACAGGTTGTTGATCGTCACGCCCTGGGCCGCGATGCCGGAGCGCGCCAAGCCAGCGACAAAACCCGTCAGACCACTGCGCGCACCGTTGGACAAGCCCAGCATGTCGATAGGCGCCTTCACCGCACCCGAGGTGATGTTGATGATGCGGCCAAAACCACGTGCGGCCATGCCATCGACGGTGGCTTTGATGAGTTCGATGGGCGTGAGCATATTGGCGTCCAGGGCGCGCAGCCAGGCATCACGGTCCCAGTCACGGAAGCTGCCGGGCGGCGGGCCGCCGGCATTGGTGACCACCATGTCAAAGTCGCTGCGGATGGCAAATACAGCAGCACGTCCTTGGGGGGTGGTGATATCTGCCGCGCAATGCAAGACCTGCGCGCCGCTGGCAGCGGCATCGCCAGCGGCCAGTTGGGCGGCCGCAGCGGCCAGTACATCGGCCCGGCGCGCCACCATGAGCACATGCACGCCTTCGCGCACCAGGGCTTGCGCGCAGCCAAAACCCAAACCGCGGCTGGCGCCGCATACCAAAGCCCAACGGCCCTTTATTCCTAAGTCCATGCCTTACTCCACAGTTCAAAAAATGTAATCAAGCCCGATCCGCCTGGTAGCCGGGTGAACCTGGCCGGATGCTAAGCGCTTATTGCGCAGGCGCAGGCGCCGCCACCGGGCTGCGCGTGCAGACAAACACACCGCCCACCACCAGCACCGTGCCGCCCAGTACCCAGGCGGTCAAAGGCTCGTCCAAAAACACGGCGGCCATCATCAAGGTTGACATCGGGCCGACCATACCCACCTGCGCTGCCAGACCGGCGCCTAAGCGTTCAATGCCCATCATCACCAAAACCACCGGCACCACCGTGCATACCGACGCATTGATAACTGACAGGGTCCATACCTGTGGCGCCAGATCCCACAAACCGGCGACAGGCCGCAACACCAAAAACTGCGCAATACACAAAACACAGGCTACCGCGCTGGCCCATCCCACCAGACGCAAGGCGCCCAGACGACGCACCATTTCGCCGCTATAGGAAAGGTATAGGGCGTAGCTGACTGCGCTGCCGAACACCAGCGCAGAGCCCAGCCACACGCCCTCACCCGACAAATTAACCTCATGGCCAAAGACCAGCAAGACACCGCCATAGCTAATGGCCAGTCCCAGCCACTGGTACGGGCTGATAGCGCGCCGGTACAGCAGGGCTCCGAGCAAAACGACCAGCGTGGGATTGAGGTACAGAATCAGGCGCTCAAACGAGGCGCTGATATAGGCCAGGCCGGCAAAGTCTAAAAAGCTGGCGAGGTAATAGCCTGTGAACCCCAACCAGACAATGCCCAGGCCATCGCGCCAGTGCAGCGTATCGGGCTTGATGCCATTGCGCTCGCGCCCCGCCCACCAAGCCATCAAGACAAAAAACGGCAAAGCCAAGGCCATGCGCAGCATCAAAAGGGTGACGGCATCGACACCATGGCGGTAGGCCAGTTTGACGATGATGGCCTTGCCGCTAAAGGCCACCGCACCCAGCACCGCCAGGGTCAAACCGCTGGCTAGGCGGGAAGAAGAGGGACTCGGGGGCGCGGCGGTGGGGCTTACAGAAGTGGACAAAGATGGGCTTTCAATGCGCCTATCACCCAAGAGCTGGTTGGGCTCCCAGTCTAGGCAGTAGCTGCGCGCGGCGTATTGCGATAGGTCAAGGTAATGTGAAGAAAAAAGTGCTTAGTGCAATGGCACGCCAGTCTTGGACTGCAAAAATTCGCGCGTCACCCCAGGCGCCAACTCCACCACTTTCAGACCCTGCGGCGTCACATCCATCACCGCCAAGTCGGTGATGATGCGGTCCACCACACCCACGCCCGTCAGAGGCAAAGTGCATTGGGGCAAAATTTTCAGGTCTTCGCTGCCGTCTTTCTTTTTGGCCACATGCTCCATCAGCACGATGACGCGCTTGACGCCGGCCACCAAATCCATGGCGCCGCCCATGCCTTTGACCATCTTGCC
>JAEMRG010000284.1 GCA_016463455.1 Rhodoferax sp. | reverse complement strand
CAGGAAGCCTACCTCGGAGGAGCGCATCTGTGACCGCACCCAACGCTTATTTCTCGTGCAGCAATATGCACGCTTACTATGGCGAAAGCTATATCGTGCAAGGCGTGGGTTTCCAAATCCAAAAAGGGGAAATCGTCGCCTTGCTAGGCCGCAATGGCGCGGGCAAGACGTCCACCCTGCGCTCGATTGCCCGCCTAGATGCGCCCAAGTTACAACAAGGCGAAGTCTGGCTGGACGGCCAGCCCCTGCACACCATGAGCGCTTACCAGGCGTCCCGCCTGGGTGTCGGCCTGGTGCCAGAAGACCGGCGCATCATCCCCAGCCTGACGGTGGAAGAAAACCTGCAGCTGGCGCAAATCGAAAAGCCGGTCGGCTGGTCCCTAGAACGCATTTACGAGCACTTTCCGCGCTTGGCCGAGCGGCGCAAGCAAGAGGCGGTGACCATGTCCGGCGGTGAACAGCAAATGCTGGCCGTGGCCCGTGCGCTGGCGCGTGATGTCAAACTGCTGTTGCTGGACGAGCCCTACGAAGGCCTGGCCCCGGTGATCGTGCGCGAGATCGAAAAAATCCTGCAAGAAATCAAAGCGCAAGGCTTTACTACCATCATCGTGGAGCAAAACGCCATCGCCGCTCTGAACTTATCCGACCGCGCGCTGATTCTGGACATGGGCGAAATCGTGTTCGACGGCACCGCCAAGGACGTCATAGAAAACAGCGAATTGCGGCAGCAGTATTTGGCGATTTGAGCTAGCAAAAAACTTTCTGTTCTGCAGGTCGTCTCGGTGTGCCGGTGCCTTGCTTGAAGGGGGCTTGTGGACGGGTCGGTGGTGCGCTAAGGCCGCCTTGAATAGCAAATGCCAGGCCACACCTAAGCTAAACCAAGACGCTGGCCCCCATGACCTTGGCTGCCTTGCGGTCAAAGGTCCAAAACGGCAGCGCCTGATGGGCACGGGCCAGGGCCACATGCAGGCATTCGCCAAAGTCGGCGCTGCCCTCCTGGTAGTCCGAGAGGGCTTGCTCCAGGGCGTGTTCGGATTCAAAACTCAACTCCACCATGCTGAGCAATGCGTTTATTGTGTGGACAAACTGTGCCTTCGCAAGACTAGCACGGGTGCGTAATACCCACTCAAGTTCAAGCACGACCGTTACTGGAACCAAGAGCAATTGCCCGTCTTTGGCACAGTGCGCCATGAGGCGGTCAACCGAGCGGGCCTGGCGGGCATCGTCTTGCGTGACAAGCCGGACCAAGATATTGGTATCGACGGACCCCGCAAAGTTCATGGCCGCATCTCATCCATAGACAGGCGCTTGGCTTTGGGCAGGCTGGCGATGCCTTTCACGTCTGCCGCCGTTTTGCTTTTGACACGAATAAATACGCGCCCATCAGCTAACACATGCCATAGCAAGCGCGTGCCAGGCAGGCCGCCTATGCTTTGCCGTACATCCGCTGGGACCGTGGTTTGGCCCTTGGCGGTAATGGTGGATTCGGTCACGGTCTATCTCCTTACATTATTTAAAGTGTAAGGCAATGGCGCGGCCTGCGCAAGTGGCGCTTGGGCAGCACTGTTACAAGGTCAATTGCGGTGCGGCCTGGCCTTTATGGGCCGGCCAGCAAACCGGCTAGGCGGTTGTGCTCTTCCACCAGCGGGCCGAGTTCCAGGCTGGTCAATTGCCCCTCGCGCACCACTACACGCCCCTGCACCACGGTGTAAGCCGCCTGCGCGCTGGCACACAGCAGCAGGCTGCCCACCGGGTCGTGCACCGCAGCGCCGGCCAGGGCCAGGCTACGCAAATCAAACAAAGCCATATCGGCGCACTGTCCCACGGCAATCTGCCCGATGTCGCTGCGCCCCAGCACTTGCGCGCCGCCGCGCGTGGCCAGGCGCAGGGCATCGCGCGCTGTCATTTCCATGGGCGCGCTGTCGCAGCCAAAAACCGTGCTGCCTTGGGCGTTCGTCGTGGGCGCTTCTAAGGATTTTCGCAAACGCGCCAGCAACAATGCCTGGCGCGCCTCGCCCAGCATGTGCGCGCCGTCGTTGCTGGCGCTGCCATCGACGCCCAGGCCCACGGCCACGCCGGCATCGAGCATGCGACGCACCGGCGCGATGCCGCTGGCCAGGCGCATATTGCTGCACGGGCAATGCGCCACGCCGGTGCGCGTGGCGGCAAACAGGCTGATGCCATGGTCGTCCAACTTGACACAATGCGCATGCCAAACGTCTTGGCCCAGCCAGCCCAGGTCTTGCGCATATTGCGCCGGGGTGCAGCCGAATTTTTCTAGGCTGTAGGCCACGTCGTGGTCGTTTTCGGCGAGGTGCGTGTGCAGGCGCACGCCATATTGGCGCGCCAGCGCGGCCGAGTCTTTCATCAACTGCGGGCTGACGCTAAAAGGCGAGCACGGCGCCACCGCCACCTGGGTCATCGCGCCGTGGGCGGCGTCGTGGTAGCGCTCGATCACCCGCTGCGTATCTTTCAAGATCGCATCCTCGCGCTCGACCAGGCTGTCGGGTGGTAAGCCGCCTTGCGACTGTCCCAAGCTCATGCTGCCACGCGTCGCTACAAAGCGCATGCCCATGGCGCGCGCTGCTTCTATGCTGTCGTCTAGCGTGACGTTATTGGGGTAGAGGTACAAATGGTCGCTGCTGGTGGTGCAGCCGCTCATCAGCAACTCGGCCATGGCCAGCTGGGTGCTGGTGTAAATCATGTCCGGCGTCAGGCCAGCCCAGATCGGGTAGAGGCCGCGCAGCCAGCTAAACAGCTCGGCGTTTTGTACCTGCGGTATGGCCCGCGTGAGCGACTGGTACATATGGTGGTGGGTGTTGACCAGGCCGGGCACCAGCAGGTGCTGGCGCGCATGGATCACTTCGTCCGCCGTGTGCGGCATTTGGGAGGCCGGGCCGATGGCGGCGATCAGCCCGTCGCGCACCAGCACCG
>JAEMRG010000041.1 GCA_016463455.1 Rhodoferax sp. | reverse complement strand
GAGCCGCCGATGCCGACAAAGTGAATATGGCGTACCGCGTGTTTCATGCCACGATCTCCTCACAAGCCTGCACCATGGCCGCAGTGGCAGCCAGGTTTTGCAGGCCTTTAGCCGCTTGCGCAGTGCGCAATAAAGTACTTCGTTCACACGCCTGTAGCCAGTGGGCCAGGCCCTGGGGCGTCAAGCTGTGCTGCGGCATCAGGCACGCGGCGCCCTGGTCCACCAGAAAGCGGGCGTTATGCGTCTGGTGGTCGTCCACCGCCGCTGGGAAGGGGATGAACAAGGCTGCTGCGCCCACCGCCGCAATTTCGGTCACGGTGCTGGCGCCGGCGCGGCAAATGACCAGGTCGGCCTGCGCCATGGCGCTGGCCGTGTCGTCGATAAAAGGCACCAGCATGGCCTGTACCCCGGCTTGCGCGTAGTGGGTGCGCAGCGCATCGATATGCTGCTCGCCACTTTGGTGGATAACGCTCGGGCGCAACTCTGCGGGCAATAAAGCCAGGGCTTGCGGCACGATGCGGTTGAGCGCGCTGGCGCCTAGGCTGCCGCCCAGCACCAGAATTTGCAAAGGTCCGCTGCGACCTTCAAAACGCTGGTCCGGCGCGCCCTGCACCAAAAACTCGGCGCGCAAGGGGTTGCCCACATGCTGTGCTGCGTCCAGCGCAGCGGGAAAGGCGCTAAAGGCACGGCGCGCTACGCGGGCCAATACTCTGTTGGCAGCCCCGGCTACCGAGTTTTGCTCGTGTACCAGCAGCGGTATGCGTTTGAGCGCGCTCATTAAACCGCCGGGCAGGCTGATATAGCCGCCAAATCCCAGCACCACATCGGGCTGCACCCGGCCCAGTACCGCCAGGCTTTGCCAGCAGGCGCGCAGCAGGCGCAGTGGCAGCCACAGGAGGCTGCTAATACCTTTGCCGCGCACACCGGAAAATGCGATGGTTTCCAGTGCAAAACCGCGCGCTGGCACCAGGCGGCTTTCCATGCTGTTGGGTGCGCCCAGCCAGTGCACGCGCCAGCCCTTGTCGCGCAAGGCCTGCGCAATCGCCAGGCCCGGGAAGATGTGCCCGCCCGTGCCTCCGGCCATTACCAAGGCGCAGGGGGTGCGTGTTGTGTTCGCGGCCATCATGCGGGTACGCCTTGCATCAGCTTGCGGTTTTCATAGTCAATGCGCAGCACCAAAGCCAGCGCCACTAAATTGACCAAAATCGCCGAACCGCCATAGCTCATCAGCGGTAGCGTCAGCCCCTTGGTGGGCAGCGCGCCCAGGTTCACGCCCATATTGATAAAGCCCTGAAAGCCCATCCAGATGCCCACGCCCTGAGCCACCAGGCCGGCAAACACCCGCTCTAGCGCTACGGCCTGACGGCCAATGTGAATAATGCGCCGTGTCATCCACAGAAACAAAATAATCAGCGCCAGCACACCAACCAGACCAAACTCTTCGCCGATCACGGCCACCAGAAAATCGGTATGCGCTTCGGGCAGCCAATGCAGTTTTTCCACACTGCCACCCAAGCCCACGCCAAACACCTCGCCACGCCCCAGCGCGATAAGCGAGTGCGTTAGCTGGTAACCCTTGGCCAGCGCGTTGTGCTCACTCCAGGGGTCCAGGTAGGCAAATATGCGCGCGCGGCGGTAGTCGTTAAAGGCAATCATCAGCGCAAAAGCCGCCAGCAGCACGCCCGAGATCAGGAAGAACATGCTTGCATTGACGCCGCCCAAAAACAAGATCCCCATGGCGATGACGGCAATGACCAGGAAGGCGCCCATGTCCGGCTCAGCCAACAATAAAACACCCATCACCCCAACGGCAGCGGCCATCGGCCAGACTGCGCGCAGAAAGTCTTCTTTCACTTCCATCTTGCGCACCATATAGCCCGAGGCATAGACCACGGCGGAAAACTTGGCCAGTTCCGAGGGCTGAAAACTCGTAATGCCCAGCGAGATCCAGCGCCTGGCGCCGTTCACGCCTTTGCCGATATACGGAATCAGCACTGCCACCAGCAAAACCAAGGAGGCCATGAACAACAGGGGCGCGAGCCTTTCCCAGGTTTGCACTGGCAACTGGAAGGCAATCCAGCAGGCGAGCAAACCTACGGCAATCGAGGCCAGATGACGCAGCAGAAAATAATTGTGCGTGTAGCCGGCAAACTTGGGGTTGTCGGGCATGGCGATGGTGGCCGAATACACCATGATGGTGCCCCACACCAAGAGCGTGGAAACCACGGCGATTAAGGCATGGTCCAGACTGCTCACGCGGCTGCTGCTTTGCGTATTGGCGTAGTTGGCGCGACGACCTAGTCGCACCGGCAATGCCTCGCTCTCTTGGGCGGATTTGCCCAGACCCCAACGGCTCCACAGGTTGGCGGCAATACTCATAGCGCCGCCTCCAGCATTTGCCCTTGCGCCAAAGCCAGTGACTGCACGGCTTGCGCAAACACGGCTGCCCGGTGCGCATAGTCTTGGAACATATCAAAGCTGGCACAAGCCGGTGACATCAGCACTGCGTCGCCCTGCTGTGCCAAAGTCGCGGCTTGTTGCACCGCGTCGTCCATCGACGCAGCATCGTGCAAGCTGACACCGGTGCCTTCCAATGCCTGGCGGATGAGCGTGGCATCGCGGCCTATCAGCAGCACGGCGCGCACATACGCGCGCACCGGTGCCGCCAGGGGCGCAAAGTCTTGCCCTTTGCCTTCGCCGCCCAAAATCAAAACCAGTTCGCGGTCCTGGCCCAGGCCCTGTAAGGCGGCTACGGTGGCGCCGACATTGGTGCCTTTGCTGTCGTCAAAGTATTCGACCGCGCCCACCACGCCCAGTGACTGCACGCGGTGCGGTTCGCCGCTGTATTCACGCAGCCCGAACAACATAGGCCCGAGCGCGCAGCCGGTGGCGCTGGCCAGTGCTATCGCGGCCAAGGCATTGCAAGCGTTATGCCGGCCGCGAATACGCAGCGCATCAGCGGGCATCAGCCGCTGCAAAAACAAGTCTTCTACCGGCGCGTTGCGCCCGCGCTTGTGCGTTTCATCCGCAGGCGCCGCCCGTACCAACCAGACCATGCCATTGACTTCTTCCAGGCCGTAGTCGCCAGCGTGGCTTGGCGTCTGCGCGCTAAAGCAGAAATGGGCGCGTTGCACCGGCTTTTGCAATTTCACACGCTGCGGCTCGGGCAGCATCGCCATGACCTGTGCATCGTCACGGTTGAGAAGCATCAAGGCCTTGCTACCGAAGATGCGCGCCTTGGCGCGTGCATAGTCCTGCACATCGGTATGCCAATCCAAGTGGTCTTGGCTCAGGTTAAGCACCGTCGCCACCGTGGGCTCAAAGTCCTGGGCGTAATGCAACTGAAAGCTGGACAACTCCAACACCCAGACTTGCGGCAAGGCCTGCGTTTGCATCGCCTGGGCCAGGGTATCGAGCAAAGTCGGGCCGATATTGCCGGCAATAGCCACCGTTTTTCCGGCGCGAGCGACCAATTGCCCGGTCAGTGAAGTAACGGTGGTTTTGCCGTTGGTGCCGGTAATTGCGATGATCTTGGCTTGGTAGGCCTGCGTTTCTTGCAGTTCGCGCAAGGCTTGCGCAAATAAGCCTAGTTCGCTGCCGACCCACAAGCCCTGGGTGCGGGCAGCATCGACCAAGGCGCTGATGCGATGTGGGGCCAGTCCGGGACTGATACAAATGCGCTGAAAGGGTCCATGCGCCAAGGCTTGCGCATCGAGCGCGCCGTGCAACAGGCGTGCCGATGGAAGGTCCTGTGCAAGGGTCGCAGCGTGCGGCGGCGCGGCGCGGTCGTCCAGCACGGTGATTTGCGCCCCTTCGCCCGCGCACCAGCGTGCCATCGCCAGGCCGGAAGCTCCCAGACCGACGACTAACACCTGTTGCCCTTGCATGTTCATGCGCTTACCTCAGCTTCAGGGTGGACAGACCGAGCAGGCACAAGAGCATGGTGATGATCCAGAAGCGCACCACGACTTGCGTTTCTTTCCAACCCAGTTTTTCGAAATGGTGGTGCAAAGGCGCCATTCGGAAGAATCGGCGGCCTTCACCATATTTTTTGCGGGTGTACTTAAAGTACAGCACTTGCAGCATCACCGACAAGGCCTCGGCAACGAATACCCCGCCCATCATGGCCAGCACGATTTCCTGGCGCACGATGACCGCGACGGTGCCCAGCGCAGCCCCCAAGGCCAGCGCACCCACATCGCCCATAAAGACTTGCGCCGGATGGGTGTTGAACCATAAAAACGCCAGACCGGCACCAGCAATCGCTGCGCAGAAAATCAGCAATTCGCCGGCGCCCGGAATATGCGGCAAGAACAGGTACTTGGAATAAATCAGGCTGCCGGTGACATAGGCAAACACACCGAGCGCTGAGCCCACCATCACCACCGGCATGATGGCCAGGCCGTCCAGGCCATCGGTCAAATTCACCGCATTGCTCGAGCCCACAATGACCAGATAGGTCAGCACCACAAAGCCCAATACGCCCAGCGGATAGCTCACCTGCTTGAAAAAGGGCAGCAGCAGACCCGCTTTAGGTGGCAAGCTGACGTCAAAACCGGAGCTAACCCAGTTGACAAATAACTCCAGCACCCGGCCATTGGAGTTTTCCGAGATGCTGAAAACCAAGCACAAGGCGGCCACAACACCGATGATGGATTGCCACATATATTTCTCGTGCGAGGGCATGCCTTCGGGGTCTTTGTTGACCACTTTGCGCCAGTCATCGGCCCAGCCGATCGCACCAAAGCCCAGGGTCACGATCAGGCAAATCCAGACGAAGCGGTTGGACAGGTCTACCCATAACAAAGTGGAACTGGTAATCGCAATCAAGATCAGCACGCCGCCCATGGTGGGGGTGCCGCTTTTGCTGAGGTGCGACTCCATGCCGTAGCCCCGGATGGGCTGACCTATCTTGAGCGACTGCAAACGCCGTATCACCGCAGGACCTGCAGCCAAGCCAATTACCAGCGCCGTGGCAGCGGCCATGACGGCACGCAATGTCAGGTATTGAAACACCCGCAAAAACCCCCACTCGGGGTAAAGACCTTGCAGCCATTGCGTCAGGCTTAGCAGCATGTTGTGGCCTCTTTCAAGTGCTCAGGCTGCATGGGCAGACTCCCCTGGCGTGTGTTGGGTGCTGGCCCTGTCCTGCAAGGCTTCTATGATTTTTTCCATGCGCATAAAGCGCGAACCTTTGACCAGCACGCTGGCACTGTGCGCCAATGCCTGGGCTACTGCGTGCGTTAGCGCGGCCGTATCGAGACAATGCTGCGCCTGCCCACCGGCCTGAACAAAGGCTTGGACGCTAGATTGGCTCAAGCTTCCTGTGGCCAGCAAGTGCTCTATGCCTTGGCTGTGGGCATAAAGGCCAGCTTGTGCGTGTAGCTGCGGGCCTTGATCGCCGACCTCGCCCATATCGCCCAGTACCAATAGGCGCGGCGCGGGCAAGGCGTGCAACACATCGATGGCGGCCTGCACCGAGTCGGGGTTGGCGTTGTAGCTGTCATCGACCAGGCTGATGCGGCGCCCGCCCCAAACCAGGCTAAGTGCACGCGAGCGGCCCTTGACCGGTACGAAAGCTTGCAAACCGCGCTCAATGGCTGCCGGGCTGACGCCAGCGGCCAGGGCGCAGGCAGCAGCAGCCCAGGAGTTGCGCACATTGTGCTTACCGGCGATATCCAAGCGGTAGTGCAAAACCCCGCTGGCAGCGCCTTGGCGCCAGCGCGCTCGCACCGACCAGCCACCGTCTTGCCACAAAGCTTGTTCGCCATAGACACCGTCGTGCTCTGCCACTGCTGCTGCGGCAAAACCTAGTAGCTTTTGTGCCTTGTTTTGCGCTGTCCAGTGACCGCTATAGCTATCGTCCAGTCCAAATACCGCGCAGCCACTTGCGGGCAGCGCTTGCAGCACCGCGCCGTTTTCGGCGGCTACTGCATCGACGGTGTGCATGAATTCCAGATGCTCGCGTTGCGCGTTATTCACCAGGGCCACCGTGGGTTGGGCCATGGCGGCGAGTTGGGCGATTTCGCCCGGGTGGTTCATGCCCAATTCCACGACGGCGAAACGGTGCTTGGCGCGCAGGCGCAGCAAAGTTAAAGGCACACCGATCGCATTATTCAAGTTACCTTGCGTGGCCAGCGCCGCGCCATCGGGTGCGTGCTCCTGCAAGATGGCGGCAATCATTTGGGTGACCGTGGTCTTGCCATTGCTGCCGGTCACGGCGATCAGGGGCAAGGAAAATTGCGCGCGCCAGGCCTGTGCCAGTTGGCCTAGCGCCAGCGTGCTATCTGCCACCTCAATGCGTGGCAGGCCTTGCGGGTACTGGCTGGCGGGCAAGCCGCTGTGGCAAAGCAGGGCGCTGGCACCGCTTTCCCTGGCCTGGTGTAAAAAGTTATTCGCGTCGTAGGTGTCACCGCGTAGCGCGACAAACAAATCACCGGGTTCCAGGCTGCGGCTGTCGGTGTGCACGCGCCCGATGCCGGTATCGGGTGCGCCATGCAGCGCAACCGGCAAGTGGCCGCTGGCTGTTTGCAGCCATTGCTGTACCTGGGCCAGAGTCATCAGCGCGGCGCTCATGCTGCGACCCTCGAAGCGCGCAGGGCCAGCGCGATATCGGCATGGTCGGCATCGGAAAAGATAAATTTTTGTCCGGCTACTTCCTGCGCGGCTTCATGGCCTTTGCCCGCGATCAGTACCACGTCGCGAGCGCCCGCTTGCGTGAGCGACTCGGCGATCGCTAGAGCGCGGTCGGCTTGCACGTGTATGTGCGGCTGGCCGCCCATACCGGCCAGGATGTGGCTGATGATGCTGGCAGGGTTTTCCATGCGCGGGTTGTCGCTGGTCAGCACGATGTGGTCCGCTTTGCTGGCAGCGATGGCGCCCATGAGTGGACGCTTGGCGCTGTCGCGGTCACCGCCACAACCAAAGACACACCATAGCGCGCCACCGCGCTGCTGCGCTACCGGGCGCAGCGCTTCCAGGGTTTTTTGCAAAGCGTCCGGGGTGTGCGCATAGTCCACCACCGCCAGCGGTGCGTCCTGCCCACCCAGGCATTGCAAGCGGCCTGGCACTGGCGGCAAGTTGCCGCAGGCCTGTACCGCGGTGGACAGGTCTATGCCCAGCGCGCGCAGGCTGGCGATCACGCCCAGCAAGTTAGAAACGTTGTAGCCGCCGATGATGCGGGTGCGCAACAGGCAACGCTGCGTGCCTTCGACAACGGCAAACTCCAAGCCCAACAGACCTTGCTGGATATCGCGTGCTTGCAAGCGGGCCGCCAAATGGGTGGACACGGTCCACAGGTCGATTTCGGGCGCTTGCGTGGCCAATTCGCTGGCCAATACCGCGCCTTGGTCGTCGTCGATATTGAGCACCGCCGCTTGCAGGCCCGGCCAGGCGAACAGGCGCCGTTTGGCAGCCCAGTAGGCTTGCATCGTGCCGTGGTAATCCAGATGGTCTTGGGTGAAATTGGTAAACAAAGCAAGCCGCATGCGCGTGCCGTCCAAGCGCCCCTCTTCGATGCCGATGGAGGACGCTTCCAAGGCGCAATAGTCCAAGCCCTGGTCTACAAAGCTGCGCAAGCTGTGTTGCAGCAGCACGCTGTCTGGCGTGGTCAGCCCACTTGAACTCAGCGCATTGGACTTAGCCGCGTTTGCAGGGGCTATGCCGATACCCAGCGTGCCTATCAGGGCGCACACTGGTGGGGTGCCCATGGCATTGAGCGCCTGGGCCAGCCACCAGGCGCTGGAAGTTTTGCCATTGGTGCCGGTAATCGCCAGCACCTGCACGCGGCGCGAGGGGTGCTCATAAAAAGCGGCGGCAATGTGTGCGCAATCGCTTTTTAGCCCGGCATAGGGTGCGACGCGTGCATCCTCCAGGCTCCCCGGGGCCACATCCTGGGCGTCGACCAAGCAGGCTGCAGCGCCGTCGTGCAGTGCCTGCGGTACGAATTGCCGTGCATCGACCGATAGGCCGGGCATGGCGATAAAACCATCGCCTGCGCGCAGCTTGCGGTGGTCGGTTTGTAATTGGCCGGTCACCCGTTCATGCAGCCAGGCGGCCGCTTGTTGCGGGGTGTGCAAATGCGCTTGCATTAAAAGCTCTCTTCTGCCGCGTTGGCCACGATTTGGGGGCGGATGCTGATATCCGGTTGCACACCCATGACGCGCAGGCTTTGCTGCACCGTCTCGCTGAATACCGGCGCGGCCACTTCACCGCCATAGTATTTGCCTGCACTAGGCTCATCGAGCATGACGCCCACAATGATGCGCGGCTTGTCAACCGGCGCCATGCCGACAAACCAGCTGCGGTATTTGCGGTTGCCCTCGCTGCCATAGCCTTTGCCGATTTGCTTGTAGGCCGTGCCCGATTTGCCGCCCACCGAATACCCCGCGGTCTGCGCCTTCTGACCGGTGCCGCCGGGACCGGCGGCCATCTGCAGCATCTTGCGTACTTTGGCGGCGGTATCACTGGAAAACACGGGAATGCCAACCGCTGGCTCATCATTCTTGAGCAAGGTGGCGCGGATGATTTGCCCGTCATGCGAGAACACGGTGTAAGAGCGCACCATCTGGAACAAAGACGCCGACAAACCGTAGCCATAGGAGGCAGTGGCCTGCTCAATCGGACGCCATGTTTTGTAGGGGCGCAGCTTGCCCGGCACCGCGCCGGGGAATTCGATTTGCGGCTTTTGGCCGAAGCCGGCGCCGGAGAAGGTTTCCCACATTTCGCTGGCCGGCATTTGCATCGCGATTTTGGTGGTGCCCACATTGCTGGACACCTGAATCACTTGCTCCACGCTCAAGGCACCATGGGGATGCGAATCGCGGATAGTGGCGCCGGTAATCGTCACCGAACCGGGCGCGGTGTCGATCATGGTCGAGGTTTTGACACGCCCGGTTTCCAGGGCCAGCCCGATGGTGAAAGGTTTCATTACCGAGCCCGGTTCAAAGGTGTCCGTCAGCGCGCGATTACGCAGTTGCGCGCCGTTCAGGTTGAGGCGCTTTTCCGGGTTGTAGCTAGGGTAATTGGCCAGGGCCAGCACTTCGCCGGTCATGGCATCCAAGACCACAATACTGCCCGCTTGCGCCCGGTTGTTCAGCACGGCATCGCGCAGTTTTTGGTAGGCAAAAAACTGTACTTTGGTGTCTATGCTCAGTTGCACATCCTCGCCAGCTACTGGTGGCACGCTTTCGCCCACTTGCTCGACCGATTGCCCCAAGCGGTCCTTGATCACATGGCGCGAACCCGCGCGACCCAGCAAGGTGCTGTTGTAAAGCAGTTCAATGCCTTCTTGCCCCTTGTCTTCCACATTGGTAAAGCCCACCACATGCGCGGCGGCTTCGCCTTCGGGGTATTGCCTTTTGAACTCGGTGCGCTGGTAAATCCCTTTGAAACCGGCCTGTACGATTTGTTTGGCCTTTTCCGGTTCGACATGGCGCTTGAGCCAGACAAAGCTTTTGTCCTCGTCGGCCAGTTTTTTATTCAGTTCGGCCAGCGGCAGCTCCAGCAACTTGGCCAGGTTGGCCCGTTGGGTCTCGTCTAACTCCACATCTTCGGGTATGGCCCAGATGCTGGGCGAGGGGACACTGGAAGCCAGTATCAAGCCGTTACGGTCCAGGATGCGGCCCCGGTTAGCCGGAAGTTCCAGGGTACGGCTGTAGCGCACTTCGCCCTGGCGTTGGAAAAAGTCGTTGTTAAACACCTGGATGTAGGCGGCGCGCGCGCCCAGGCCCACAAAGCCCAGCGCCAGCGCCGATACCACCAACTTGCTGCGCCATACCGGCGTGCGGCTGGTCAGCAAGGGGCTGGCGGTGTAACGGATGCTGCGGCTCACGGATGCTGCTCGGGGTTGTGGGACTGACCCATGTACACCGTAATGCCCGGCGTGACCTGGTGCATTTGCAGTTTTTCGCGCGCCACACGTTCTACACGTGCGGGCGTGGCCTGGCTGCGTTTTTCTACTTCCAGCCGTTCAAACTCGGTTTTCAAGCGACGCCCTTCGCGCTGGGCGCGTTCGAGTTCGGTAAACAGGCGACGCGACTCATACTGCACGCTCACCAAATACATGGCACTGGCCAGCGTTGCCAAGATCAGCAAAAGGCTGATGCGCGTCATGCCGCCAGCCCCTGTACGGTGTCATTGCGTACCGCCACGCGCATGATGGCGCTGCGCGCGCGCGGATTGGCCGCCACCTCGGCAGCGCCGGGGCGATTGCGGCCCAGGGCGCGAAGCCGCATAGTGCGTGGCGCCGCAAAAGGGCGGCGCCGGTCGTATTCGTCCTTGGAGTGGCGCGCGATAAATTGCTTGACGATGCGGTCTTCCAAAGAATGAAAGCTGATCACCACCAGGCGTCCGCCCGGCGCCAGCACGTTCAGCGCCGCTTCTAGGGCTTGTTGGAGCTCTTCCAGTTCGGCATTAATGAAAATCCGAAAAGCCTGGAAGGTGCGCGTTGCAGGGTTCTGACCCGGCTCGCGGGTCTTGACTGTGTCAGCCACGAGTTGGGCAAGCTCGGTGGTCGTTTCAATGGGTCCGTGTTCCTGCCGGCGCGCGACAATCGCCTTTGCAATCTGGCCAGCAAACCGCTCTTCGCCATAGTCACGTATTACCTCCGTTATGGTTTCGACGCTGGCGCCCGTCAGCCATTGCGCCACGCTTTGTCCGCATGTAGTGTCCATGCGCATATCCAAGGGACCCTCAAAGCGGAAACTAAATCCGCGCGCGGGTGTGTCAATTTGCGGTGAGCTCACGCCCAGGTCCATCAAAATGCCCGAGGCACTGGCCTCTGGCATTTCTGCGATGTGGGAAAAACTTTGCTGGCGGATGGAAAAGCGCGTGTCCTGGAGGCTGGCTGCTTGGACGACGGCTTGCGGGTCTCGATCGAAAGCCAGTACGCGCCCGCTTGGCGATAAGCGCGTCAGCAGTAAACGGCTATGGCCGCCACGGCCAAAGGTGGCATCGACGTACAGGCCGTCCTGCGGCCTGCTGTCCGAGGGGTCCGCAGGCGTCAAAAGCGCGTCAACCGCTTCTGTAAGCAAAACAGTGGTGTGTTGCGCAACCGCGTCCATGGGCGCGCTCAGAAGGAAAAGTCTTTGAATACGTCAGGCATTTGCTCTTGCATAGCCTTGGCTTCCTGCGTTTCGTAGGCCACTTTGTCCCAGAGTTCGAAGTGGTTGCCCATGCCCAGCAGAACCGTCTCTTTGGCGATGCCTGCGCCTTGGCGCAGTTCGGGAGAAATGAGGATGCGCCCCGTGCTGTCGAGCTCCACATCCATGGCATTGCCCAGAAAAATCCGTTTCCACCATTGCGCCGACATGGGCAGGGCCGAAATCCGGTCACGGAACAAGTCCCACTCGGGGCGCGGGAAGACCATCAAGCAGCCGTGTGGGTGTTTGGTGATGGTGAGCAGTCCTTGCGCGGTCGCGCTCAGGACGTCGCGGTGCCGCGTCGGCACGGACAGGCGCCCTTTCCCGTCGAGCGTGAGCGAAGAAGCACCTTGAAACACCACAAAAACCTCTTATTCCAACTGAACGAGTGAAAGGCCATGTTTTTGGCACTTTCCTCCACTTATTTGCACTTAATTGCACTTTACCAGCAAATTCG
>JAEMRG010000283.1 GCA_016463455.1 Rhodoferax sp. | reverse complement strand
GCGACGGCGCGGCAGATGTCCACGTCGATGCCGGACCATTTGCCATTGGAGTCGGCGGCGCTAAAGCCAGCCAGTCCGGTATGCACGCCACAAACGACTTGGCCACGCGCCTTGATGGAATCAAGGGTTTTCCCTGCATGGGCAGGTGCGCCAGCGAGTACCGCTGCAACAGTAAACACAGCGCCAAGGCCGTGTAGGGGATTGAATTTCATGTTGAATGCTCCAAAAAAAATGGGGGTTGCTCCAGGATTTACGGCCTGCAAGCGAAAGGTAAGCGGAGCCACCATTGTGCCCCACCGCACGAATATAGCCTTACAAGCCTGGGTTTGGAATGGCAAGTGAATGAACAGGCTGCTGCGTTTGGCCGTCTCTCGCGTGACAATGGGCATTGCCTTGGTGGGCCGCGCCACTTATGGTTAGCCACTATTTGCAGCCGCGATGCGCCGGCAAAATAGCGCAGCGATAAGCTAACCAAGGGACAAGCATGGCCGATTCTGTTGACAAAGCGCATTACCGTTTTTGGCCCAAGCGCCTGCCCAAAAACATTACGCCGCCGCAGACTGCTTTGTGGGACAACCTGGCCACCAGCGCGCGCCGCTATCCCGGCAAAACTGCCATCAGCTTCTTTGGCCGACAAACCAGCTATGGGCAGCTGATGGCACAGACAGAGGCCTTTGCCGCCTATTTGCAGGGACTGGGTGTGCAGCGCGGCGACCGTGTGGTGCTGTTGATGCAAAACTGTCCGCAACTGGTCATCGCGCATTTCGGCATCTTGCGCGCCAATGCGGTGGTGGTGCCGGTCAACCCCATGAACCGGGCCGAGGAACTGAAGCACTACATCTTGGACCCCGAGGCCCGCGTGGCGGTGACCACTTCCGACCTGGCCGGCGAATTGGCCGCCGCCAGCAATGCCTTACCAGCGGGCCAAGGACTGGCGCATATGCTGGTCAGCCATTTCAACGAGGCCTTTGACCCGGCAGAGGGCGACGATGCCCCGCCCGCCGCCTGGGCCGACTGGCTGCTGACGCGGCACGACTTACCCGCGCTAAACGATGGTCTGGTGCATGGATGGGCCCAAGCCCTGGCCTGCACCGCTGCGCCGCCCACGCTGCAAGTCGGGCCGGAGGATTTGGCTGTACTGCCCTACACCAGCGGCACCACCGGCCTGCCCAAGGGTTGCATGCATACGCATGCGAGCATCATGCACAACGCCATCTCCAGCGCCATGTGGGGCAACGGCAGCATGGAAAACACCACCTTGATGGTGGTGCCCATGTTCCACATCACCGGCATGGTCAGCCTGATGCATAGCAATATTTACTGTGGCGCGACCATGGTGCTGATGCCGCGCTGGGATCGGGAGCTGGCTGCGCGCCTCATCGCGCAATGGCGTGTGACGCACTGGACGAATATCCCGACCATGGTGATCGACCTGCTGGGCAGCCCGAATGTGGATAGTTTTGACTTGTCTAGCATGGTCTATATCGGCGGTGGTGGCGCAGCGATGCCGCAAGCCGTGGCGCAGCGCTTGCTCGAGCAATACGGGCTGCGCTATGCCGAAGGCTATGGCCTGACGGAAACCGCGGCGCCTTCGCATAGCAACCCCCCCGATGCGCCCAAGCAGCAATGCCTGGGCATTCCTTTTATCGGCGTCGATGCGCGGGTGGTGGACCCCGACACGCTGCGCGACATGCCGGTTGGCGAGTCCGGCGAAATCATCATGCGCGGCCCGCAAATTTTCAAAGGCTATTGGCGCCGTCCCGAGGCCACGGCCCATGCCTTTGTGGAAGTGGACGGGCAGGTGTATTTCCGCTCGGGCGATCTGGGCCGGGTCGATGAAGACGGCTATTTTTTCATGACCGATAGGCTCAAACGCATGATCAATGCTTCGGGTTTTAAGGTTTGGCCAGCCGAAGTAGAAGCGCTCATGTTCCGCCACCCGGCGATTCAAGAGGCCTGCATCATTGCGACCCAGGATGCTTATCGCGGCGAGTCGGTGAAAGCCATGGTGGTGCTACGCGGCGCGCACAAGGGGCAAGTGCGCGAGCAAGACATCATCGACTGGTGCCGCGACAATATGGCGGTCTATAAAGTGCCGCGCGCGGTCGAATTTTTAGACACGCTACCTAAAAGTGGTGCCGGCAAAGTGATGTGGCGCTTATTGCAAGAGCAAGAGTTAGCCCGCAGCGCAGCGCACGAAAACCATCCTCTATAAGGTGAAACGAAATTTTTATCACGGCATCGCATCCACTCCCCACCGCAGCGCTCGCGTCGCAGGGTTTTGACCCGGCGCGCGCCAACCTGCTTTTGGACACTTTACAAGCCGAAGTGACCAAAGGCCGCTTGCCCGGCGCCGTGGCATTGATCGCCCGAAACGGCAAAGTGGTTTTGCACGAGGCCATCGGCCAGCGTGACCCCAGCAGCGGATCAGCCATGCATAAAGACGCGATCTTTCGTATTTACTCCATGACCAAGCCCTTGGTCTCTGTGGCCACCATGCAACTGGTGGAGCAAGGGCGCTTGTTCCTCAGTGATCCGGTGGCGCGCTACCTGCCCGCTTTTGCCAAGGTGCAAGTGGCACATATGGAAAACGGCCAGATGCAATTGCGCTCGCCCCGTGCGGCCATCACGGTCTATGACTTGTTGCGCCATACGGCGGGCATGACTTACGAGTTTTTGGGCCAGGCGCCGGTACAAAAAATATATGACGAAGCAGGCCTACGCACCACTACGCGCGGCCATAGCAATGCGCAATTTGCCGAGCTGCTGGCTAGCATGCCGCTGATGTTCGAGCCCGGCAGTCTCTGGGAATACAGCCGCGCCACCGATGTGCTGGGGGCGCTGCTCGAAGTGGTCGCAGGCCAAACTCTAGGCCACTTGCTGCAAGCGCAGGTACTGGCACCGCTGGGCATGGTGGACACGGCTTTTTATGTGCCGCC
>JAEMRG010000282.1 GCA_016463455.1 Rhodoferax sp. | reverse complement strand
TTCATCACGCCGCGCTGGCTGAACATGGTGTTGTAGTTCAGGTCTTGCGACAAGCCTTCCCACAGTTGCAAGGCTTTTTCGTACAGGTGCGTGGCGTCGTCCCACAGGTAGTTGGAACGCACGATGGTGGTGTTGCGCGCGGTGTTACCGCCGCCCAGCCAGCCGCGCTCGACGACTGCGATATTGCGCATGCCGTGTTCTTTGGCCAGGTAATAGGCGGTGGCTAAACCGTGTCCACCGCCGCCGACCACGATGGCGTCATAGCTGGCTTTGGGCTCCGGGCTGCGCCATTGTTTTTGCCAGTTCTCGTGGTAAGACATGGCGTTGCGCGCCAGCGCAAAAATAGAAAAATGGCTCACAGGAATACTTTCATTGCGGCTGAGGTGATGAAGACGGCGCAGCGGGCACGGCGCTGGCAGTGCAAGTAAGCGCGCACTGCATAAATTGGTTTTCGCATTGCTGTTGTAGTTCTTGGGTGGCGCTTTTGAGATCTGTGTTGTTATCGCTGCGCTGCTGCAGCCATTGTGAAGAGTCGCTCAGCGTGCCGCTGCGCTGGCGCCAGGCGCTGAGCGAGTCGCGGAAAAAAAGGGTGGCCGCGCTTAGCCAAGCATTGGAGCCCTTGTTTTTGCTGCATTGCGCTTTTTCCGAGCGGCATAGGCTGCGGCAGGCCTCCCCCTCCTGCGCTAAAGCGAAAGGCGTAAGGGCTACGGCGCAAAGGCTCAGCAGGAGCCAAGACATCAGAAACTTCGGCGAAGGCATACGCATCGTTAGCATTCAATCACATTGACGGCCAGCCCGCCCCGGCTGGTCTCTTTGTATTTTGTCATCATGTCGCGCCCGGTATCGCGCATGGTTTTAATCACCTGGTCTAGCGACACAAAGTGGGTGCCGTCGCCACGCATAGCCATGCGGGCCGCGTTCAGCGCTTTGACCGAGCCCATGGCGTTGCGCTCGATGCAGGGAATCTGCACCCGTCCGCCCACCGGGTCGCAGGTCAGCCCCAGGTTGTGTTCCATGCCGATCTCGGCGGCGTTCTCCACCTGTGCCGCTGTGCCGCCCATCACGGCTGCCAGTCCGGCCGCTGCCATCGAGCAGGCTACGCCAACTTCGCCCTGGCAGCCCACTTCGGCACCGCTGATCGAGGCGTTTTCTTTGTACAAAATGCCAATCGCTCCGGCGGTGAGCAAAAAGTCGCGTATGCCCTTCTGGTTGGCGCCGGAAATAAAGCGCTCGTAGTAGTGCATGACTGCCGGCATGATGCCCGCCGCACCATTGGTGGGCGCTGTCACTACCCGGCCCCCGGCGGCGTTTTCCTCATTCACCGCCATGGCATAGACGTTGACAAAGTCCAAAATTGTTAGCTGGTCGCGTAGCCCTTCTTCGGGTCGGCTGCTCAGGCTACGGTGCAATTCGGCAGCGCGGCGCTTGACCATCAGGTTGCCAGGCAGGTGGCCATCGGTGCGTATGCCGCGCGCCACGCAGGCCTTCATCGCGTCCCAGATCGTGTCTAAGCCGGCATCGATCTCTTCATCGGTCCGCCAGGCGTGCTCGTTGGCGCGCATCACTTGGGCTATGGACATGCCGGTGCTGGTGGTGATGTTTAGTAAGGTGTCGCCGCTTAAGAATGGATAGGCCAGCACGGTGCGGTCGGCCACGATGCGCGGTGCTTCTTGGGTGGCGGCGTGTTCGGCATCGGCGTCTTCTTGGGACACCACAAATCCGCCGCCCACCGAAAAATAACGCCGCTCTTGCAGCAGGCCGCCTGCTGCGTCCAAAGCCATGAACTTCACGCCATTGGGGTGGAAGGACAGGGTTTCGCGCCGCAAAAACAATACATCGCTTTTTTCAGCGAAGGCAATCGGGTGGCTGCCGTGCAGCTGAAGGACTTTTTCTTTGCGGATTTTTTTCAGCCGCGCATCGATGGTGTCCGGGTCTATGCTGTCGGGCATCAGGCCTTCCAGACCCAGCATCACGGCGGTATCGGTGCCGTGACCTTTTCCGGTCGCACCCAGCGAGCCGTACAAGCGCACTTCCACCCGCGCGGTGGCCGCCAGCATGCCGTCCTGCGCCAGCGCTTTGGCGAACATGGCAGCCGCCTTCATCGGCCCTACGGTGTGCGAAGACGAGGGGCCGATTCCGATCTTGAAAAGGTCAAAAACGCTTAAAGACATGGATGAAACCCTATAAAGCCGCAGACAGAGATTGTGAAGTGGGCGCGCACCCGCCTATTGTTCGCCATACGACGCGCCGCGATACATGTGCGACAGGACCTCTGGCGTTTAGATGCAAGTAGGTGTCGCAGTATGACTCGGGCTAGGCTTGGGCACTAGGGATACTCATCGAAGCACCGAGCTTTGTACTGACTGGAGATTTGCCATGGACGATAGTGTGACCCTGACTGACGCCGACAGCGCGCCGCGCACCCGCCGCAGTGCCGGAGGCCGTGAAGCCAAGCGCGCCTTGCGTTCTGCCCGCAGCGCACAGGCCTCGCCTTTTATTACGCGTAACATTCCCTTTTACGAAGTGCTGGACGAAGAAGGCCTGGCCATCATCGAGCGCAATGCCAACACGATTTTGGAAGAAGTCGGCATCGATTTCCGTGACGACGCTGAAGCGCTGGACATCTGGCGCAAAGCCGGGGCTGAAGTCACGGGCGAACGCGTGCGCTTTCCTGGTGGCATGTGCCGCGCCATTGTGCAAGCCAGCGCGCCGCGCCAATTCACCCAATACGCGCGCAATCCGGCGCACAACGTGGTCATCGGCGGCAAAAACACCGTGTTTGCCCCGTCCTACGGCTCGCCCTTTGTGCGCGACCTGGACAAAGGCAGGCGTTACGCCACCTTGCATGACTTTGAAAACTTTGTGAAGCTGGCCTATATGGCCAACGCCATCCACCACAGCGGCGGCACGATTTGCGAGCCGGTGGACCTGCCGGTGAACAAGCGCCA
>JAEMRG010000040.1 GCA_016463455.1 Rhodoferax sp. | reverse complement strand
ATGCACGCGTATGCCGCAGCGGCAGGCGCACATATAGCAGGTGGTGCATTTGATGGTGGTCTCATCGACTGGCGTGGGCGCATCCAGCGGCTGGTGCAAGGGCTCGGAGGACAAAAATTTAAACATGGGCTTGTCTCTTGGTATTTTTGTTATCGGGTTTGCTGCGGCCACCTACTGCTGTGTCTGCCCTAGCCCGGCGCAGCGGCGAGCACCGCCAGCGCTACCGAAGCCATGCGCGATTGCAGCGAATCGGCGCGCGAGGTCAGCACGATCGGAACCTGCGCTCCGAGCACCAGTCCGGCGCAGTCACCGCCGCCGACATAGTTAAAACTTTTGTACAGCATATTGCCGGCGTTCAAGTCCGGCAGGATGAAAAGGTCTGCGTCACCGGCCACTTGCGACTCCATTTTTTTGATCTGCGCAGCCTCTTTTGAGAATGCATTGTCAAAACCAAACGGCCCCTCCACGACAGCGCCCGGCCAGGCGCCGGCGCGCGCCATGTCCACCAAGGCCTGGGCATCGAGCGTGGCAGGAATCGAGGGGTTCACTACTTCCACCGCAGCCACAATGGCGACCTTGGGCTGTGCGATGCCGAGTTTTTGCAGCAAACCAAGCGCGTTGCCCAAAATGTCTTTTTTGGTTTTCAGGTCCGGCGCGATGTTGACCACGCAATCGGCCAGCGCCAAGAGCTTGTGGTAGCGCGGCAGGTCAAACACAAAAGCGTGGCTGATACGAGTGCTGCCGCGCAAACCATGTTCTTTATGGACGACCGCAGCCATCAATTCATCGGTATGCAGCGAGCCTTTCATCAAGGCGCGCAGGTCCCGGCTACGCGCCATAGCGCAGGCGCGCACAGCCGCATCGGGCGCGCTGCTACCGCTGTCGATCAGCTCGAAATCGCGCACATCGACTTGCGCCGTATCCGCAGCAGCGGCAATTAGCGCGGCCGGACCGATGAGCACCGGACGCGCCATGCCACTGTCCTGGATGCGGCGTGCGGCGTCCAGCGCTAAGGCGTCGCAGGGATAGACCAGGCCCAGCGCTTGCGGGCTTGTGCCGGCCTGCGCCGTGGCGCGGGCCATCAGCGCTTGCAGTCGGGGATGCGTGGTCTCCATACTTCGGCCGGTAATGGATGCTGCTCGCTTTATACGTAGTCCTTGTACTTATCCAAAAAGCGCACCGGTTTGGACAGCGCATCGCGGCGGAAAGGGTCGCCCAATTCGCGGGTGCACATGATTTCAATCACGCAGGTTTTACCTTCCTTCATTTGCATGTCGATGGCACGTTTGAAAGCCGGGCCTACGTCTTCTAATTTGTCCACCACGATGCCTTCGGCACCCATGGCTTTAGCGATGCCCGCAAAGCTTTCGCTTTCGAGCTCGCCCGCCACAAAGCGGCGGTTGTAAAAGTCCACCTGGTTTTTCTTCTCAGCGCCCCATTGGCGGTTGTGAAAGACCACGGCGGTAACCGGAATGTCGTGGCGCACGGCGGTCATCAGTTCGGACATGCTCATGCCCCAAGCACCGTCGCCGGCGTAGGCTACGGCGGGGCGGTCCATGGCGGCGGCTTTGGCGCCGATCATGGTGGGCAGCGAGTAGCCGCAGTTGCCAAAGCTCATGGGCGCGAAGAAGCTGCGCGGCTCGTCAAAGCGCAAGTAGCTATTGGCTACGGCATTGATATTGCCGATGTCGGTGGACACCATGACCCGCGGGGGCATGGCCTTTTCCAACTCCCGCAGCACCTGGCGCGGATGTAAATAGGTGCCGCCGGTGGGCGTGCGCTCGCCCTTGGCTTCTTCGATCATGTCCAGGCTATAGGTATCGCGCTCATGCGTCCAGCTGTCGAGCTCTTTTTCCCAGGCGGCTTTTTCTGCGGCGATGCTGGCTGCGCGCTGCGCTTTGGTCGCGTCGCTGGCCAGTGTCATGCTGCTCAGGCGGCGCAGCAGTTCTTTGGCCACGGCTTTCGCGTCGCCGTGGATGCCCACAGAAATCTTTTTCACCAGACCCAGGTTGGTATGGTCGGCTTCCACTTGGATGATTTTGGCGTCTTTGGGCCAGTAGTCCATGCCATGTTGGGGCAGCGTGCCAAAAGGGCCCATGCGCGAACCCAGTGCAATCACCACATCGGCCTGCGCGATCAGCTTCATAGCGGCCTTGGAGCCTTGGTAGCCCAGCGGGCCAGCCCACAGCGGGTGGCTGGCGGGGAAGGAGTCGTTGCGCAAATAGCCATTGGCCACCGGCGCGCCCAGGCGCTCGGCCAGGGCCACGCATTCGGCCACCGCATCGCCCATGACCACACCGCCGCCCGACAAAATAACCGGAAACTTGGCGTGGGCCAGCATGTCTAAGGCCGCGGCCAAGCTGTTTTCACCGCCATGTCCGCGCTCCACGCGCATGGGCTTGGGAATTTCGCACTGGATTTCGCCGTAAAAATAATCGCGCGGGATATTGAGCTGGGTCGGACCCATCTCTGAGATGGCCCTGTCAAAGCAGCGACCGGTGTATTCAGCCATGCGCTTAGGGTTGTTCACATGGCCCTGGTATTTGGTGAATTCCTGGAACATAGGCAGTTGGTGCGCTTCCTGAAAGCCGCCCAGGCCCATGCCCATGGTGCCCGTCTCGGGCGTGATCATCACCACCGGGCTATGCGCCCAGTAGGCGGCGGCAATGGCGGTCACGCAGTTGCTGATGCCGGGGCCGTTTTGCCCGATCACCACGCCATGGCGGCCCGATACGCGGGCATAACCGTCGGCCATGTGCCCCGCGCCTTGCTCATGCACCACCGGCACCAAACGGATACCCGCCGGAGCGAAGATGTCCATAGCATCCATAAAAGCCGAGCCCATGATGCCGAAGATGTCGGTCACGCCATTGGCGACCAGGGTCTCTACAAAGGCCTCGGAAGGCGTCATTTTTTGCACGCCGCTGGCGACGCTGCGATTGTCTTGGGGGGCTTGGGGCATGGAAAGCTTCTCCTGGATAAAAATTTGCTGCATTGCACCAAAATATCAAGCTTATGGTACAAACCATTCCGGAAACCGAAATTTAAACAGACTATAGCGAAAAACAGACTTCTTGTGCATAGAAATTCTATTTTTTGAAACAAATAATTCCGTTTATTGATAGTTAGATAATATTTCGTTATCATCCGTCCATGCCTGCGCTCACCGCTTTATCTCCCACGCTGCCCCCGGAAATCAACGGGGACACGCCCACCTTGCGCCTGTTTGCGCTGTTGGAGGTCATTGCTTCCAAAGACCAGTATTTCTCGCTGCAAAGCCTGGCTGACGAAACCGCTTTGCCCAAGCCCACGCTGCACCGCATGCTGCAGCAATTGGAGGCGGCGCATTTGCTCAGCCGCAGCGGCGACGGGCGCTTGTACGGCACCGGCCTGCGCTTGCGGCGGCTGGCCGAAAATCTGCTGCTCAATGACACCGCCCACGGCGCGCGCCATGCCGTGCTGCGCAAACTGGTCAGCGATGTGGGCGAGAGCTGCAACCTGACGGCCTTAAGCGGAAGCGAAGTGATTTATCTGGACCGGGTAGAGACGCCCGCACCGCTGCGCTTTTACCTGCACCCGGGCTCGCGTGTGCCAGTGCATTGCTCGGCCAGCGGAAAAATTTTTTTAAGCCAGATGACACCGCACCAGCGCCAGCGCCTGTTGGCCCATGTGCCGCTGGAGGCCTATACGCCCAAAACCTTGACCCAGCCCGAGGCCTTGGAGGCCGAAATCCGTGCCGTCAAGCGCCAGGGTTTTGCCCTGGACAACGAAGAGTTTTTGCCCGGCCTCTTGTGTGTCGCCGTAGCCGTGCCATCGGCACTGGGGCGGGCCAATTTGTGTGTTGCGGTGCAAGCGCCCTTGATGCGTATGACTGCGGACAAAGCCCTGGCCCTGCTGCCCGCCTTACACAGCGCAGCCCAGGCCTTAAGCCAGATCGAAGCCGATGCCACGCCTGCAGGCAACACCCACGATGACGCACAGCGCGCCTGAAGTGGGTGCCAGCCTAGCGCTGGCCAGCGCGTCTATCGCACGCCCTTGCAACGGCAAAAGCCACTACCTTTAAACCGCTACTTTGGATGTGCGTATGACCTTGCCCACCCCGCTCGTAATGCATCCGGTTTCGGTGCGCAGCACCTTCGGTATAGACAGTGATTTGCAGGTACCGGCTTTTGCTGAGCGCAGCGACTTGGTGCCGCCCATCGACAGCGCCTACCGTTTCAATCCGGATGTCACGCTGGCCCTTTTGGCCGGATTCGCCCACAACCGCCGCGTGATGGTGCAGGGCATGCACGGCACTGGCAAATCCACCCACATCGAGCAAGTGGCTGCGCGCCTGAACTGGCCCTGTGTACGGGTCAACCTAGACGGCCATATCAGCCGCCTGGACCTGGTGGGTCGCGATGCGGTGGTGCTGCGCGAAGGCCGGCAGGTCACCGAGTTTCAGGAAGGCATCGTGCCCTGGGCCTTGCAGCGGCCTGTGGCCCTGATTTTTGATGAATACGACGCCGGCCGGCCCGATGTGATGTTCGTCATCCAGCGCGTGCTCGAGCGCGACGGGCAATTCACCTTGCTCGACCAAAACCGGGTCATCCATCCGCATGCGCAGTTTCGCTTGTTTGCCACCAGTAACACCATAGGCCAGGGCAATCTCAATGGCTTGTATTTCGGCGCGCAGCGGCTCAACCATGCGCAACTGGACCGCTGGGATGTGGTGGCCGCGCTCAACTACCTTGGTGCGCAGGAAGAAGCTGCCATCGTGCAAGCGCGCGTGCCGGCCATGGCCGCGCAGCAAGACTTGCTATTGCAGATGGTGGCCTTGGCGGACCTGACGCGCAAAGGCTTTGCCGCTGGCGACGTGTCGGCCCTGATGTCGCCGCGCACCGTCATTAGCTGGGCGGAAAATCTGCAAATCTTCGGCGACCTGGCCACTGCGCTGCGTTTGACTTATGTGAACAAATGCGACGAAGCCGAGCACGCCTTGGTGGCTGAATACTTTCAGCGCTGCTTTGATCGCGCTTTGTTCCCTGCCGCTTAAAAAAGCTAGCATGGGCGCGGACCCCGTCTCAACCGTACAAGCGCAAGTGCGCAGGCAGCAAGGCCTGGACGCATTGTGCGCCGCCACCTTGCGCGCCCTGAGCGCCCGGCCCGAGGTTCATACACGCGGCCCGCATTGGTACGCTGGAGATAGCGCTTTGCCCAGCTTTGCGCCGCATTTGCATCCGCAGGCGCAATTCAAGCCGCAGTCTGATGAGCAAGCGTGGCCGGTGGCCTCGTCTGGCGAAGCACATGCCCCACTGTCGGAATCGGCAAACGTGATTTCTTTTCGCGGCGCAGCCGACGGTATTGCGCTGCGGCTGCGTTTCAGCGATGCGCTGCTGCACCGCCAGCTGAGGCCCGAACGGCCTATGGCGCGGCGCGTTTTTGATGTGTTGGAGCAATACCGCGTCGAGTCACTTGTGCCCGCGCAGTGGCCGGGCGTTCGCAGCAATATGTCGGCGCGCTTTGCCGCCTGGTCGCAGGCCTTCGTCAGCGCGCGTTTACACGAGTCAGCACAAGGGCTGCTATTGCTGACCGTCGCGCAAATTAGTCGCGCGCGCGTGACCGGCGAGCCGGTCGATGGTGTTTTGGAAGAGCTGCTCGAAGCCACCCGCTTTGGTCTGGTGCCGCATATTGGCCACGCTTTGGCCGCTTTGCGCCGCAGCCGTTTTGACCAGAGGGCTTATGCGCAGCATGCGCTGGCCATTGCCCAAGTGGTCGCTGATTTGGCAGACGGCGCGCTGCAAGCTGCTGACCGCGCT
Source organism: Rhodoferax sp. (assembly GCA_016463455.1). Classification (GTDB taxonomy): domain Bacteria; phylum Pseudomonadota; class Gammaproteobacteria; order Burkholderiales; family Burkholderiaceae_C; genus Allorhodoferax. Next base: position 5,876 of record JAEMRG010000040.1, on the reverse strand, counting down.
GCCAAGATGGCGCCCGAGGACAGCGAGGAGGAGGATGCCTGGTTGCAAATTTGGGTGGACTTTGAGCCCGGTGAGGAAAGCGGTTTTGCCAGCGCCCTGGAGGCGCGCCACGCGCAGCAGGGCGCCGCCCATAGCTACCGCGTATTTAGCACCCGCTACGACCGCGAAATACGCGCTAGCGACTTGGTGCGCCAGGCGCAATTGCAGGAACTGCGCGGCCAATTAGACCTCAGCGTGCGCGCATGCGGCGTCAGTGCGGCACGCCTGGCCCGGCGCTTGCAGACTTTGCTGGCCTTGCCGCAGATAGATGGCTGGGACAGCGCGCAAGACAGCGGCTATATCGACGGTCGGCGCTTGGCGCAAATGGTGGCCAAGCCGGACGAGCAAAGCGTGTTTCGCCTGCCCCATAGTGCAGCGCGCGCCGATGTCGCCCTGACTTTGTTGCTCGACTGCTCAGGCTCCATGAAGCAGCACATGGAAAAACTAGCGCCCTTGGTGGACTTGTTGACCCGTGCCCTGGATATGGCGGGGGTGGCCACCGAGGTGCTGGGCTACACCACCAACTCCTGGAACGGTGGACGCGTGATGCGTGATTGGCGCCGTGCCGGCAAGCCGGCGCAGCCGGGCCGGCTCAATGAGCTATGCCATATGGTGTTCAAAGAAAGCGGCCAGCCATGGCGCCGCAGCAAGCCGGGCCTGGCGGCCATGCTGAAACCCGACCTATTTAGAGAGTGTGTAGACGGCGAAGCCTTGCGCTGGGCGGCAGAGCGTTTGCGCGCGCAAGAGACAGAGCGCCGCATGCTGGTGGTGTTTTCCGATGGCAGCCCCATGGATGGCGCTACCGTGCTGGCCAATGACACGCATTACCTGGACCGCGATTTGCAGCATGTGGCGCGCCAGTTGGAGCGTGAAGCCGCTATCGGGCTGTGCGCCGTGGGGCTGGGCCTGGACCTCAGTGCCTTTTTCACGCGTAGCACGGTGCTTGACTTGCAAAACCAAACTGCGGCGCAAGCCTTGGGCGATGTGCTTGCCTTGATGGCGCGCTCCAGCCGTCCATAAGCCATGCTTTAACGCAGCCTGGGCAAAGCGCGATTAGCGCCAGCAATTCGAAGCGCTGTCTGTGGCATTGAGCAGGCCGCGCGCGCCGGTATGTTCTAAGGTGAAGTCGCCGCACTTATCACCCTCCATCGGGCCACCGCTCTTACGCACCGCCTGGATTTTGAAAGTGCTCAAACCCGGATTATTGCTACCTGCTGCCGGTGCGCAAAAGCTGATGTCATAGCTTTGCGAGCCCGAGGCAGCATGGCGCGGCACCATGGCCAACTCGCCCGGCACCGTGCCCGCTAGTCCCGCCTTGGTGTTTGCAAAACTGTCGTTGTGCGAATAAAAACGCTGCATGTACTGGGCCACTTCCAGCAACTGCGCACGCGCCTCTGCGCGCCGAGACTTGCGCACCGATTCCTGGTAGCTGGGAATCGCGATGGCCCCCAGAATGCCGACGATGGCAAGAACGATCATGAGTTCGATCAAGGTAAAGCCGTGTTGTTTCATAAGAATTTTTCGTGAAGAAATGGGTGATGAAAAGCGTGACAGAGTCTTTATCCCGCTTAGCTGCCGCCCGTAGGGGTGATCGTGCCAGGCACAGGGCGGTTCATGATTTGACGCCAGCTGCGTCGCAGCCACATCTTTGCGCCAGCGGCGCTGGTCTGGACGCTTGCGCTGCGCAGTGCGCCTTCGCCATTGGCGTCCCATGTAGGCGCCGTGGACACTGCACTGCCTGTAAATGGATTGAGCACAAAGCTATGCGATTTACCTGGACGCGGTGCAGAGGCACTGGCTACATCGTCCATGGGGGAGCGCGCCTGAAAAGTCACTCTACTCACTGCCAGCGGGGGTAAAGATGCAAGATGCAAAGCGCTCGGCCGCTTGTCCAAGCGGATAAACCAGCCACGCTTATCGCTGTAGTTCACTGCATGCATGCTCGCCCGGTAGAAGGGCGTGCCGCTTAGGGTGGACAGGGTTTGTTGTACCAGTTTGCTGCTGGCGCCTGAGGCCGCCGAACCGGAAGACTGGGTGGAAATAGCATCCGCTACTGCGCCAGACTGCTGGCCGGTAAGGACTTTGTCCCACAGCCCATAGAGGCTTTGCACTGGATGGCTGCTAGCGTGCGCACTGTCAAGTGAGCTGCCCGTCCCAAACAACACCAAGTTGCCGCCTTGCGGATGCGCCACATAGCTAGGGCTTGCGGTAATCGGCTCCACTTGGTCTGCCGCATCTTTAGCCTGGTAGAGCGCGGTGTTGCCAAATGCCAGCCCCCAATCCGACCGGCGCGCACTTGAAAAGTCAAACTTCCACAGGTTTCCTTGTAAATCGCCCGCATAGGCAGCTGTGATTTGGCGCTGCCTATCGAGCAACAGGCGCACGCCGCCCAGAGCATTGTTTGCGCTGCCAGGTAGGGCGATGGATTGAATGAAGGCTCCGGTCAGCGCGTTGATGATAAACAGCTTGGCCTTGCCCTTCTTGTCCACAGCGCCATTGCCCAGGATCACCACCCAGGTGCCATCGCGCATCATGCCTACGGAGGGCTTTTGCAATACCGCCCCCAAATCCGCAAAATGGCGATCGCTGCTGCTTATCTCCCACAAAATATCAGCAGCGCCCGGCGCATAGCTAGCATTGGAATCACCCTCTGAAGGCACCGGCACATTGATGGCAAAAAGCTTAGGCGCGCCCGCAGCACTGCTCCCAATAAGCAGCTTACGCCAACCCGTAACTGTTGCACTGGTGGCGATGCGGCTGTCATAGATGTCGGCCTCTATCCAGGGCCCATCAATACCCACAAAACTCTGGGCACGGCACTTCTTCTTTTGCTGTAAAAATTGTCGATAGTTGCCCCGTGTGCCCGATGAGGGAGGAGGTAAAAAATCATACATCGCGTCTTCTTGATCCGACACCAGCAGTGGCTCGCTGCCGGGAGACCCAAGCGATGAAGCATGCAATGGGAGTGCTTGTGCGACTGCCTGCTGCATCGCCCCCGCCATCAAGGTCCAGAGAAATGCCAGGTAGGTAAAGCGATAGGGTGAACGCATACCGGCCCCCTAAAAACGGATCATGGATTGAACCCAGGCGTCGGTGCCTGATGTGATGGCGCCGTCGCTGGCTTCTTGATAGTCTTGCGAAAAGCCACGTGCAGTGATGAGAAAAGCTTGGACGCGCTGCATATCAATAGGCACTAAGCGCATTTCTTCAATCATGCAGACCGGAGCGGTGGCGGGGCTAGCGCCAAGGGCGTCCTGCAATTGTGCTGCGGGCACGGCATTGACTTGGCTCGGGCTCGCGGTCCAGTGGGCTAAATTAGACCAGGCCTGGGGCATTGCGCCGCTGGCGGCATCAAGGGGAAGCGGCAGAATTATCAAAAACGTGTCGTTCTTCATGACGCCATCTTCGCAATAACGCAAGGCGAGCTCGGCCAATTCATGAGCGACCACGTTCATACGAAAATGAGTGGCGACCTGCTCTGTAGATAGCGTCGCCTTGGCCGCCCAGATGGCTGCGCCCGAGAGCACCACCAAAATGGTCAAGACCAGCAGCAAGACGAAGCCATCTTCGCGCGGCGCTTGCCGATGACCCATAAGCACATCCTGCAGGTTTTTCATTGTGCAATTCCTGCACGGTTACGCAAACTCACCGTCGTGCTGAATGTGCGGTGCAAAAATTTGTCGGACGGCCGGGTGAGGACGCCGTCGCAGTTGAGGTAGTCCACTGCTTTGCCCTGGTCTTGACTCGCGCTGAGCATTTGTAGGCAAATGCGCACCGCCACCACCCGAGCCCAGTTCTGGTCGGAGTTTCCGCCCAGGGCATTGACCTCATTAGCGGTGGCAAAGCGCACCACCTGGCTGCTGGTACTGTCGCTGGCAATGCCGTAACGCACGCGCATAAACTCCACGCCACTGACCAGGGGCTGTGCTGTGAAGGCAGCGTTGCCGTTACCTGCACAGCTAAGCTCCTTGTTGGAACTGATAAAAAACCGCGACTCGACCAGGGCAAATTGCATACTGCTATTCACTGCGGAAATGGCGTTTTTCAGGACACCTTGGCTAAGGCAGTCGGAGGCGTTTTTGCCGCCGGCCGCTTCGGTATTGAAGCTATCGCCCTCGTAACGCAGCGCAATGTCGTCGGGCTCGGTGCTTGCGTTGGTGCATGTGAGCGCGTCCCAAGCGGCACTTGTGCTGCTAAAGCCGCCGTCGCATCCCTTCAAACCGGCTCCTGCCAAGTTGCTGTCCACTAGCTGCACTATGTGTCCGTCGACAGTGGCGGCATTGCGCCCAACCATCAAAATGGGCTGGCTGTAACCGGCCATGCGGATATGGCGCGCCAGGGTCTCCAGCGCGATGGAAGCGTCCTCCGCCATGCGGCTCACGGTCTGACTTTGGCGGGCTGCCAAGCTGGTGCCCATAGAGATGGACAGTATGGCTCCCAGCAGCACCAGGCCTATGGCCATGGCAACAAGCAACTCCACCAGGCTAAAGCCGCTCTCTTGGTAAGCCCTTTGTGCGCGTCTGTTCATAGCGCAACCCGCAGATACAGACACCGAGGCGGGTCGCCGCCAGCGCTGATGGCAGAGGCTAGGCAATTGGCAGAGCGCAATGCCATGGAGTCGGCGCTTGTCGGCTCCGTCCACAGAATCCAAATATCCGCCCGGCTGCCATTGCGCAACATCTGGAAATCGCCGCCGGGTAGCGATAAGCGCAAGCGGTTGGCAAGATGCGCTTTATCGATGCTGGCTATTTCGCCGCTGGTGCATCGGGTCGGGACGGCGCAGCTAGGTACGGAGGCTGCGGCACGGGTGGAGGAATAGCTGTCGGTCTTGCCATAGGCGTCGGCCATAAATCCATCGGTGTTAGCGCGCATAGATTCTGCCAACTCGGTGGCAGTCTGCAGAGCCACCAGTTGGTACATCGATGTTTTGCTGTGCTGCAGCGTCGCGGCCATCAAGAGCGCGATGCCGCTAATGCCATAGGACATGATCAGCATCGCAATCAGCACCTCCAGCAGCGAGGCCCCAGTTTGATGCTGGCGTGGTACCCGTAAATGAGCCCGTACAGGGCTTGCGCAGGGGTCGAGCATAGGGACCGCCAGCGCTTAAGTGCAGGCGTTCAGGCTCGCGGAGATGCGTGCCCGTCCCTGCATGGAGATGCAGACGCGTTTTCTTTGACGCTCGCTCGTGCTCGTAGCATCGAAGGTAAAGGAACTCGTTCCGCCTGTAAGCAATATGCCGGTATTGCGGTATACCAATTTGTTCGGCGTTGCACCGCTTATTTTTTCAATCCCGCCACTGTTGGTGATGGCTCCTTGCACGCGTAGCAAGGTATCTTTTTTTGCGTCATAGCTATAGCTGCTATCGCCATCCCGGTTGACAAAAACAATCCATCCTTGGTGCCAGCGCGCAGTGTCAGCCGTGGTGCAACTGGGGCTGGCGCTTTCGCTGCTGGCACTGGGGCATATCACCACTTGCGCCCGGTTGCGAATGGCTTCGGATCGTGCGTAGCGCAGGGTGCTAAAAAAGGTATTTACATGACCGCGCACTGCTTCGGTCTCGCTCATGGCTTGCAAACTCGGGATGCCGATAGCCAGCAAAATGCCCAGGATGGCCAGGGCCACCATGAGCTCTATCAGCGTCATACCGGACTGACGATGGAGGGTTTGCATATTTGCAGCAGGGTTTGGGTCTGCTGAATTATGCAAAAAATAGTAATTATTTCAATCGGCAATTGAATAAATTTCTTGAGTCGGTCCCAAGCCCGCTGCCAGGCTGATCATTCGGTCGCTGATATCACCGTATAGCGCGAAATTAGCAGATAAAGCCACTAAGCCGG
>JAEMRG010000039.1 GCA_016463455.1 Rhodoferax sp. | reverse complement strand
CAAGAGGAAGACGCGGTGCGGCGCGACTTCACCATCAACGCCATGTACTACGACCCGCAGACGCAAATTTTGGTGGACTACCACGGCGGCATCAAAGACGCCAAAAATAAAACTCTCAAGATGATTGGCGACGCCGGTGTGCGCTACCGCGAGGACCCGGTGCGCATCATCCGCGCGGTGCGCTTTGCGGCCAAGCTAGCGCCTTTGGGCTTTAAGGTGGACAGCAAAACCGCAGCCCCTTTGCGCAAATGTTTGCCCCTGCTGGCCGATGTGCCGCAAAGCCGTTTGTTTGATGAAATGCTCAAGCTCTTGCAAACCGGGCACGCGCTGGCCTCGATTACGCAATTGCGCAAGCTCGGGTTGGAGCGCGGCATTTACCCTTTGCTCGACCTGGTGGTGGAGCGCGCCGACCATGCCTTTGTCACCACGGCATTGCAAGACACCGATAGGCGCGTGGGCGAGGGCAAACCGGTAGCGCCCAGCTTTTTGCTGGCCTGCGTGCTTTGGGCTGATGTGCGCGACGGCTGGGCTGCGCGCCAGGCCGATGGGCAGCATGCGCATCCGGCTTTGCAGGACGCGATAGACGATGTGTTTAACGCCCGCATCGGCGACGTGTCCGGGCGCGGCAAATTGGCCGCCGACATGCGCGAAATTTGGATGATGCAGCCGCGCTTTGAAAAACGCGTGGGCAGCGCGCCTTTTGGCCTGGTCCAGCAAGAGCGATTTCGTGCTGCTTTTGACTTTATGCGCTTGCGCGCAGACATTGGCGAGGTGGACGAAGTGCTGGCCGATTGGTGGCAAGAGTTCTCCACCGGCGATGACGCCATCCGCGAAGACCTGGTGGACCAGGTGCGCAAAGAAAACCTCAAGCGTCCACGCGCGGTGCGCGCCCCCAGGCCCGCCTCTGCGCCGCACCGAACGCCTGGTGATGCAGCCACGGATGGGGACAGCGCGCAGGTACAGGCCGGCGCGCCTGTACAGCATGCAGCCGATGAAGACGGGGCCTATGCCCAGGCGGGCGAGGCTCCCAAAAAGCGCCGCCGTCGCCGTCGTTCTGGCGCTGTGCGCCCAGAAGGCGATGGCCAAGGGCGGGGCGGCCCTGCCGACTCCAACTAACTAGCCCGATCCATGCGCGAGCCCCTGATTGCCACCATCGGCCTGGGTGCCAATTTGGGCGATGCCCGACAGGCCGTGGAAGAGGCGATGCAGACCATCGCCGCTTTTGACTATTGCCAGTTGCACGCCGCCTCGCCCCTGTACCGCAGCGCGCCGGTGGACTCCAGCGGGCCGGACTACTTCAATGCGGTGCTGCAAATTTCCACGCGACTGAGTGCGCCTGATTTGCTGGCCCGTTTGCACCAGTTGGAGCGCGGTGCAGGGCGCGAACGGCCTTACCGCAACGCCCCGCGTACCCTCGACCTGGACATCTTGCTTTACGGCACAGCCCGCATCGACAGCCCCACGCTGACAGTTCCGCATCCGCGCATGCGCCAACGCGCTTTCGTGCTTCGCCCCTTGGCGGACATCGCGCCGGCGCTGGTCAGCGCGCAAGAGTTGCAAGCGGTGTCCGAGCAAGTGATCGAAAAAATATGAAGGCGACAGCGGCCAGGTGCCCGAGCGCTGCAGCGACTTAAGATTGGCCATGCCCGCCGCTTTGAACCCTACCCCACCTCTGCCGCCCGCGCTGCAAGCGACCCAGCGGGTGATAGACAGCGTGGTGGGGCGTATCAATATCTACACATCCACGCCCCAAGACCCTGCACCGGGTTTGCCGCCTCTGTTGCTGATACACAGTATCAACGCTGCTGCCTCGGCTGCGGAAGTGCGGCCTTTGTTCGAGCACTACCAGCGCGAACGGGTGGTGGTGGCGATGGAGTTGCCTGGCTATGGTTTTTCCGAGCGCGGCGAGCGTATGTACACGCCGCGCCTCATGACCGACGCGATTCACGCGGTGCTAGACTTCCTAGCCCGTGAGCATGGGCCTTTGCCCATCGATGTACTGGCCCTGTCTTTGTCTAGCGAATTTGCAGCGCGCGCCGCTACCGAGGCGCCGCAGCGTATCGCCCGCCTCGCCCTGGTTAGCCCCACCGGACTGAGCCGCTTAAAGTCGCGCCGGGGCCCGCCGGGCAGCAACAGCTACATGCCGCGCCTGCATGCGGCCTTGCTGTGGCCGCGCTGGTCGCAGGGTTTGTTCGATACGTTGACCAGTCCAGCGGTTATCCGCTATTTTTTGCGCAAGACCTGGGGCTCGCCGCATATCGACCCCCAGCTGTGGCCTTATTGCGTGCGCACCGCGCGCGAAGAAGGCGCGCGCTTTGCGCCCCTGTGTTTTTTGTCTTTGGTCTTGTTCAGCAAAGACATTCATACGGTGTATGAAGCGCTGCAATGTCCGGTGTGGATTTCTATGGCGACACGCGGCGACTTCACCGATTACCGGGGTTTGGCCTTGATCACAACGGCAGGTACCTGGCACATCCACAGAGTGCCAGGCGGTGCTTTGCCCTATTTTGAGGATCTGCCCGATTTCGTGGCGCGCCTGACGCCTTTTTGGCTCGGCGCATCCAGCCCGAGGCCGGGGGGATAATGGATTCGTCCCAAGCCTGCTTCAGCCCAAGCAGACCGTGCGGCCGCAATCCTTAGAAACTGTTCAATCACCAGGAAACACCATGGAACCCCATATTGCTCAAAAGTCACCTTATGCCACCAATGTCGAAGCAGGCAAAGACTACTACTGGTGCTCTTGCGGACAAAGCAAGGCCCAACCTTTTTGCGATGGTTCGCACAAAGGCAGCGAATTTGCCCCGGTGAAATACCGCGCCGAAGAAACCAAGACCGTGTATTTCTGCGGTTGCAAACGCAGCGCTGCCAAGCCCCTGTGCGACGGTGCCCACAAAGCGCTGGCTTAACCAAAACCCGCTAGAAAAACGCCACCCGCGGTGGCAGTTTTAATTGGTCAGGTGCGCATGAAGGGGTGCAATACCTGCGGGACCCAGCTGCAACCAAGGCCCGCAAGGATCAAGTACTCGCGGCGATCAAGGTCTGGGTATAGGGGTGCTGCGAGGTATCCAACACGTCTTTTGTCGGACCCATTTCAACGACCTGCCCGTCTTTCATAACCAAGACATCATGGGCCATCGCCCGAATGACCGCCACATCGTGGGTGATCAGCAAGTAACTGAGACCTCGTGTTCGCTGCAAGCCCTGCAGCAAGCTCAGTACCTGTTTTTGAATTGTCACATCCAGCGCACTGGTCGGCTCATCCAAGACCAGCAATCGCGGATCGACAATGAGCGCTCTGGCTATCGCCACGCGCTGGCGCTGCCCACCTGAAAACTCATGCGGATAGCGTGCCAGCAAGTTGGGAAATTGCGCCTCAGTCAGGCCCACTTCTGCCAGTGTTTGCAGCACGCGTTGTTGCCGCTGTTCAGGGCTCAGTTCAGCGTGATGCACCAGCAGGCCTTCTCCGACAATTTCCGCCACCGTCATGCGCGGTGAGAGCGATGAAAACGGATCCTGAAAAACCACCTGCATGGAGCGACGGATTTTCTGGTCTGAAAGCTTATCCTTGCCCCAGCCTTGGCCATCAAAACTTATCTGTCCACCTTGTGGATGCAAGCCAAGTACGGCCAGCGCGAGACTTGACTTGCCCGATCCGGATTCACCAATGACGCCTAAGGTGCGACCCCTGGCAATGGAAAAACTGGCGTGGTGCACCGCCGTAAAACTGCCTTTTTTAAACCAGCCGCGCCAGCCTGGTAACTGCACGGGGTAATCCACCTTGACATCTTTCGCCTCCAGCAAAGCGGGGCCTGGGGTGGCAGCCGCTTCGAGGGGGTCACGGGTAGGCGTGCTGTCAATCAGCTTCTGGGTGTAGGGTTGTTGGGCGTTAGCAAAGACCTCTGCAACGCTGCCAGACTCGACCAAGTGGCCGTTCTCCATCACCGCAACACGGTCGGCAAATTTGCGCACCAAGTGGAGGTCATGGGTAATCATCAACACCGCCATGCCGGTTTCTTTTTGTAGCGCTTGGAGTAAATCCAGGATTTGTGCGCGCACCGAGACGTCCAAAGCCGTGGTGGGTTCATCTGCCAGCAAAAGCCGTGGTTTACAGGCCAAGGCCATGGCAATCATGGCGCGTTGTCGCTGACCGCCAGACAGCTGATGGGGGAATGCATTAGCGCGGCGCGCCGGCTCGGGCATACCGGTCTGTTCCAACAATTCGATGGCAATTTTCGCAGCCTGCGCCGGCTTTAAGCCCAGCTTAAGCTGAACCACTTCTGCAATTTGATTGCCAATGGAGAAGAGTGGATTCAGGGCCGTCATCGGCTCTTGGAAAATCATGGCAATTTCCTGCCCACGAATCGCACGGATCGCCTGTTCCGAAAGTGAGAAAAGATCCAGCGTGCCGCTGGCTCCGTTGAAGTGCACCGTCCCAGAGCAACGCCCGTTGCCCAGCAGGCCCAAAAGACTCAGCGCTGTGACCGTTTTACCCGAACCCGACTCGCCCACCAAGGCCAATTTTTCCCCGGGCGCAATGGAGAAGTCGATGCCTTTGACCACCTCTTTGTTGCCAAAGCTGACCCGCATATTGGAGACGCGTAGGAGTGTCACGGGCTGCCCTCCACTTGGTAGTCCTGGTCCGCCTTGCGCGGATCAAGGGCGTCGCGCAAGGCGTCCCCCATAAAGGTCAAAAGCAAGAGCGTTATCACCAAAACCAAAAAAGTGAAAACTGAAATCCACCAGGCATCAATACTGTTTTTGCCCTGAAGCAATAGCTCTCCTAAAGATGGCGTACCTGGCGGTACGCCCAGCCCCAGAAAGTCCAGTGAAGTCAGCGCCAAAATCGCACCGCTCATGCGAAAGGGTAAAAAGGTGACCACCGGCGTCATGCTGTTGGGTAACACATGCCTTGTAATGATGCGCCAGTTACTGACACCCAATGCACGCGCCGCACGCACATAGTCCAATTGCCGGTTTCGCAAAAACTCGGCGCGCACATAGTCCGAAAGCCCCATCCAGCCAAACAAACTCAGCAAAACAAGCAAGAGCAAAATACTGGGGGCAAACACCGCGCTGAAAATAATCAGCAAATACAGCTCGGGCATCGAGCCCCAAATTTCAATAAAACGCTGAAATGCCAGGTCGATGCGGCCGCCAAAAAAGCCTTGGATCGCACCGGTGACAATGCCTAATAAGGTTCCACTGATCGTCAGCGCCAACGCGAAAAGCACGCTGACGCGAAAGCCGTAAATGAGCTGGGCCAGCAGGTCCCGGCCGCGGTCGTCGGTGCCCAAGAGATTTTCTTTGGTGGGGCGGGAAGGATTAGGTTCTTTTGCAAAATAATTGAGCGTTTTGTACCCGTAGGGATTGGGGGCGAAGATCGCCCAATTCCCGTCTTGCGAAAGTACCTGGCGGATAAAGGGATCGAGATAATCTGTAGGGGTAGCAAAGTCGCCGCCAAATGTTTTCTCTGGGTATTCGTTGAGCACCGGGTAATAGGTTTGCCCCTGGTAGCGGACTACCAGCGGACGGTCGTTGGAGATCAGCTCTGCGCAGAGACTTAGCGCCACCATGCAAGAAAAAACAAGCAGGCTCCAGTAGCCTAGTTTGTTGCGCTTAAAGCGCAACCAGGCCCGGCGCCCCGGCGAGAGGCTTAGTGTTTGCGTTTGTACTGTTGATTGAGTCACTTGGCGTACCTGTTGTTCAATCAAAGCGTACGCGGGGATCGACCCAAACGTAGCACAGGTCTGAAATCAACTTGGTGACGAGCCCGATCAGGGTGAACAGGTACAAAGTACCGAGCACGACCGGGTAATCACGTCGAATCACGCTCTCAAAGCTGAGCAAACCCAGGCCGTCCAAGGAAAACAAGGTTTCAATCAACAGGGAGCCAGTGAAAAATGCACCGACAAAGGCCGCTGGGAAATGGGTCACGATCGGAATCAAAGCGTTGCGCATGACGTGCTTCCATAGCACCTGCCGTTCGGCAAGGCCTTTGGCCCGCGCAGTGACCACATACTGCTTGCGAATTTCTTCCAAAAACGCGTTTTTGGTCAGCATGGTGGTCACCGCAAAGCTGCCCAGCACCATGGATGTCACGGGCAAAGCGATATGCCAAAGGTAATCCACGATGCGTGCGCCCCAGGATAATTCTTCCCAGTTACTGGAGGTCAAACCGCGAAGAGGAAACCATTGCAGCTGGCCGCCGAAGACAACAAGCAACACCACCCCCAGAACAAAGCCAGGTATCGCATAACCGAGCAGCACCATCACGCTGCTGACCATGTCAAACCGGGTGCCGGAACGCACCGCTTTGGCGATACCCAGGGGGACTGCAACCAGGTAGCTGATGAAAAAAGTCCATAAGCCCAGGCTAATGGAGACCGGCAGCTTTTCCACGATCAGCGTACTGACATCCTTGTTTTGAAAAAAGCTTTTACCCAAATCAAAGCGCGCGAATTGCCCAAGCATTTGAATAAAGCGCTCGGTAGGCGGCTTATCAAATCCGTAGAGCGCTTTAATTTCCGCCAGGCGCTTGGTATCTACCCCTTGTGAGCCGCGGTAGGACATGCCCGCACCTTCGCCCCCGGGACCTGCCGCCTTGGCCTCTGCCAAATATTGCTCCACCGGCCCACCGGGTACAAACTGAATCACCGCAAAGGTGACCAGCAGCACGCCCAGCAGCGTGGGGATCATCAATAAAATGCGTTTAAGAATGTATTGAAACATAGCTATTTTGCCCACCAAGTTTGGACCGCCCACAATTCGTTGGCCGCATAGGGAGGCATGCTTGGGGGAAGCGCCAAGCGCCGTGCGCTGTACACAATCCGGTGTGTGCCTGCGGTCCACTCGGGAACAAAGATATGACTGTGCGAAATCACTCGCTCCAACGCACGGCATGCGCTCAACATCTGTTCTTTGTTTTTCGCGCTGACCAAGCGCGCCAGCAAGGCGTCGACCGCCGGATTTTTTATACCGGTCAAATTACCAGAGTCCTCAGTGTCTGCTGCCTTGCTGCCGAACAAATCTACATATTCTTGGCCAGGGTTGTTCGTTCCCGGGTAGGCGAGGGAGACGACGTCAAATTGAAATTTTTGCAGCCTCTCTTGGTACAAGGAAAAGTCAGCCGACCGAAAACTCATCTCAATGCCGATTTTTTCTAAATTGCGCACCCAAGGCGCAATCAGTCTGGCTGAACCTTCGTTGCTATCGAGGAACTCGATACGGAAAATTTCTCCCTTGTCATTGCGCAATTTGCCATCGCGCACTTCCCAGCCGGCTTCTTTGAGCAAGACGAGCGCGCGGCGCAAATTGTTGCGCAAAGAATCGTCCCCATCGGTGCGCGGCGGCTTTGCCATGGGGCCAAAGCTGGCAGCGGGTATTTGCTTGCGCCAGGGCTCCAACAAGGCCAGCTCATCGTCAGAGGGTGTGCCTGATGCCTGGCAGTCGGTATTGCCGAAAAGCCCGGTAACGCGCTGATAGGCGCCATAAAACATTTGGCGGTTCATCCATTCATAGTCCAGCGCTAGACCGATGGCCTCGCGCACCCGCACATCCTGAAAAAGTGGGCGCCGTGTATTGAACACAAAGCTTTGAAAGCCTGTAGGGAGCCGGTGTTTGAATTCAGTCTTGACCAACTCGCCGCTGTCAAAACGTTTTCCGTTTACCCTGCGCGCCCAGTCCCCGGCGGAAAAAAAGCGCATCAGGTCGAATTCACCGGCTTTCACCGCCTCCAGTCTGGCGGTGTTGTCCTTGTAAATTTTGACCGTCACACGGTCAAAATTGGCCGAGCCTTTGCGTACGTTGAGGTCTTTGGCCCAATAACTTGGGTCGCGCACATAGGTGATGTCTTTGCCAAATTTGACCGGCCCGATCTTGTACGGTCCGCTGCCAATCGGGTGGTCCATCACTATCTTGTCGAATGATTTAGCCTTGCCGTTTTCGACGCCCCAGTTGCGGCTGAAAATTGGCATCGTGCCCACCGTGAGCGGCATTTCACGGTTGGCACGGCTGAACCGGAAACGCACCGTACGCTCGTCCAGCATATCCACCCCGGACACATCGGCGAGCAAGGTCTTAAAGGCCGGTGAAGTATGCGGCCCTAGATAGGTGTCAAAACTGTGCTTCACATCGGCAGCCAGGACCGGATCACCATTGTGAAAGCGTGCCGCCGGGTTCAGTTTGAACACAACAGACAGCAAGTCCGGCGCGGCCTCGACGCTTTTGGCCAGCAGTCCATAGGCCGAATCGGTCTCATCTTTGGAGGCGGCCAACAAGCTGTCAAACATGAGATCGGCCAGGTAGGCCGGCGCATTGCCCTTCATGGTGAAGGGATTGAACTTATCAAAAGTCGACACCCGAAGACCGCTCACCATGCGCAATTCGCCGCCCTTGGGGGCCTGGGGGTTGACATAGTCGAATTGGCTGAAGTTTTCCGGGTACTTGAGCTCCCCCCAAAGCGCATAGCCGTGGGCCGCCCAGCTCGGCAGGCTCACGAGGAGCGAAAAAATGCTAACTAAAAGGATTCGCATGGAATGAGGCTAAGCGCGATTGAGACGGGGTGCAAGTCCAAAATTAGAAATAGCGGGTGAATTTCCCGCAATATAAGCGCAATCAGCCCCAAGTGACGCAATGCCGGCGTGCTGCAGGTGACATCACAGGCGCCGCCGGTGCCCGAAGCGCCTAAGTGCCTAAGCGACAGCGTCTTGTACCGCCCGCGTAGCAGCGCTTCGCCACCAGCCGTCGCGTCCATAGGCCTGGGCGGTCTGGTGGCAGCAGTCCACCAGGGTGATGCTGCGTACATCACGGCTGGTGCGGGCCTGGCGCAGCAGCTCGGGCCAGGGCAGGGCGCTCGGCGCTTTGCCCAGTTGCAGGCCGGCCACGGCCACCGTGGCTGCAAAGTCCTGCCAATAACTGCGCAGCGCCAGTTCCGGTTCATCCATGTGCGGCAGGATGCGGCGCATCGCGTCGGCACTGCTTAGCAGGGCCTGTGCGGCCGCGTTTCCCGTGCAGGCGTAGGCCTGGGCTGCCAAGCCGGCCAGTTGCTCCAGCGTGTCCGAGTTGGTGTGCAATTGGCCGGCCGCCCGCAACAAGGCGGGTGTATTGGCCGCTTGGTGCATGGCTTGTGCCCAGTCACCGGCTTTGTTTGCGATGCGGGGCAATTGCCGCAGCACGGGGAGCGCATCGCTGCCCGCACCCGCAGCTGCGCCAGGCAAGGGCGTGCGCTCCTGCCAACAGCAGGCCCACAAGCTCAAGGCATCGGCCAGTTCATGGTGGTGGCGCGCCTCCACGGCGTAGGCGGTGCGCAGCAAGCCGTCAAAGCCTGCCGCGCCACAGGAGCGGGTCAAACGCGGCAAAGCTTGTGGCAAAACCTGCCCCGCCGCCTCATAGGCCAGCCATTGAAAAAACAAATCGCGGTACTGCGGCCAGGCCTGGGCCTGCCCCAAAGCAAAGCCCCAGGCTTCACCAGCAGGCCATGCCTCCCAGGCGGGGCTGGCTTGCAATTGCGCGTCATAGCTTCGCACAAAGGCATTCAAGTCCTCGGCTTTGGCCTGCATGCGGGTCAAAGCAACCAAGCCCGGTGCGCGCAGCGCGCATTGGCCCTGTTGATCAAAGGCGGCAAATGATGCGCAGGCGTTCAGCAGTTCAATCGTTAGCATGGAGGTGGCAGCGCTCAAAAAGCGACATGGTACCGCCTTGCAGCGCCCCCGCGCTATGCAGCAATGAGGGCGGCGCGGCCCGATGTTGGCCCGTCTGGCCGCGCAGAGCGCAGGCTCAATAGATTTCGGGGATGAACATCTCTTGGGCTACTTTTTGCCGCACATAGTCTTCGTGGCGCACGCGCGCGGGCAGGATGATGGGGGGGTGCGGTATTTCCTCGTAAGGCATTTGGGCCAAGAGGTGCGTTATGCAGTTGAGCCGTGCCTTTTTCTTGTCCACCGCATGCACAATCCACCAGGGTGCTTCGGGGGTATGGGTGCGGTCTAGCATCACCTCTTTGGCCACGGTGTAGTCTTCCCAGCGCTTGCGCGACTCCAGGTCCATGGGGCTGAGCTTCCATTGCTTGAGCGGGTCGTGGATACGGCCCAGAAAGCGGGAATGCTGCTCTTCATCTGAAATCGAGAACCAGTATTTGATGAGCTGAATCCCCGAGCGCATCAGCATTTTTTCGAACTCAGGCACCGTGCGGAAAAACTCTTCGTATTGCTCATCGCTGCAAAAGCCCATGACGCGCTCCACCCCGGCGCGGTTGTACCAGCTGCGGTCAAACATGACAATTTCGCCAGCGGCTGGCAGATGGGAGACATAGCGTTGGAAATACCACTGGGTGCGCTCGCGGTCATTGGGCGCGGGTAGGGCGGCTACGCGCGCTACGCGCGGGTTCAGCCTTTGCGTGATGCGCTTGATGGCGCCGCCCTTGCCCGCTGCATCGCGGCCTTCAAACAGCACCACCACTTTATGTCCGCTCGCAACTACCCAATCTTGTAGCTTGACCAATTCGCCTTGCAGACGAAACAATTCGCGGAAATAGTTCAGGCGCGCGGCACGCGACTCGTCGGTTGCGTTGACGGCCTCTTCGCTGCTAAATGCGCGGTCCTCCACTTCCATCTCTAGCTCTTCGTCAAAGCTGTCCAGAAGGTCTTGTCGAATTCTTCGAACCAAGTCTTCGTCTTGCATCTTAGTCATGGTGATGGGTTCCATTTAAGCGGTTGAAAGGGGCTGCAATGGTCGCCCATCTGAGTGAAGTATTTGTGACATTTTTGTGTCTAAGTGCAGGTCATCGATCGTCGGACTTGCTGTTGGCTGCGCTGCCCAGGTAATTGTTCATCCAAAAGTAGGCCACCAGAGCAAGCGCCAACAAGACCATGAAGCCCTCGGTCAGCGCCAAGCCATGTTCGAACTTCAAAAACTTAAACTGCTCGAAATTCATGCCAAAAAACCCGGTGATCAGGTTCAAGGGCAAGAATATGGCGGTCAGCGCCGTCAGAGTCTTCATGACATCATTGTTTCGGTTGCTTTGCACATTAAAGTGCATCTGCACCGCGGCCTCTGCACTTTGCTCTAGTCGTCCCACGTGATGTACGACCCGTTCGATGTGTTCCAGTACATCGCGGCTGCGTACGCGAATCAGCTCGAGTTCCTTGGCCGATAAGGTGGCGTCTTCATGCCAGGCGTCCAGGGCGTCGATCCAATCTTGCACGGCGGCGCGCTGGTCTTCGCACACTTCGTCCAGGTAATGGAGCGTCAGGCGTGAATCGAGCAGCGCCCGCCAGTTGTTAAACCGTGTCCTGGGATTGATCAACTCGCTTTGCCAGTGATCTAACTGGCGTGTCAGCTCGCGGCGCAGTTCCAAATAGCCATCTACCATGACGCCAATCATGCGCAACATCAAATCGGCCGGGTTGGCCGGCACGCGCCCGCTCATATGGCTTGCGCCGCTGTGCAGCAGGCGGTTGGCAAAGGCATCGCGCACCGTGCAATCTGCCGGATGCACCGAAAGCACGATGCGATCAAACACCACAAAGCCGATCGGGCTGGTGTCGATGCGCCGCAATATGGGCGGCCCCCCCTTGTTGCTGGCGCGGTGCAAAATCTGGCCCGGGTTGGCCACATCGGACTCGGTGCGTCCGCGCGCCAGCCGCCGAAACACCAGCAAGTCGTAATCGGTGGTGAAGTCGTAATGCGAGGGCAGTTGGTTATTGAGCAAGTCC
>JAEMRG010000281.1 GCA_016463455.1 Rhodoferax sp. | reverse complement strand
CACCGCGCACCCCCGTTTACCGCCGCAGCACAAAAACGGAATGATCGATTTAAACCGCCCCCAGGTGCGGCACCAGGCCCGCCGTCGATTGGCCGGTTTTCAGGGCTGCGGTAAAGGCCAACATACGGTCTATGGGCAAGCAGGCGCGTTGGCCTAGGGCCTTGTCCACCTGCACTTCGCCCACCCCGGTTTCCAGCGCGCGCGCCACGTCCGCCAAACCGTTCATGGCCATCCAGGGGCAGTGGGCGCAGCTTTTGCAGGTGGCGCTGTTACCCGCAGTGGGCGCTTCGATAAAGGTCTTGCCGGGGTTGAGCGTGCGCAGCTTGTGCAGCATGCCTTTGTCGGTGGCGACGATAAAGGTGTTGGTATCCATGGTCTGCGCGGCTTTGAGGATGGCCGAGGTGGAGCCCACCGCGTGCGCCAGCGCCACCACATCCGCGGGGGACTCGGGGTGCACCAGCACAGCGGCCTTGGGGTGTTCGGCCATGAGGGCTTGCAATTCAAAAGCCTTGAACTCGTCATGCACGATGCACGAGCCTTGCCACAAGACCATATCCGCGCCGGTTTCCCGCTGGATGTAGCCGCCTAAGTGCTTGTCGGGCGCCCAGAGTATTTTTTGTCCGGCGTCTTTCAGCGCACGCACAATGTCCAGCGCGCAGCTAGAGGTCACCACCCAGTCGGCCCGCGCTTTCACTGCAGCGCTGGTATTGGCATAGACCACGACGGTGCGGTCCGGGTGGGCATCGCAAAAAGCGGCAAATTCGTCAATCGGGCAGCCCAAGTCCAAGGAACAAGTGGCGTCCAAGTCCGGCATGAGCACGCGCTTATGGGGACTCAGAATTTTGGAGGTTTCGCCCATAAAGCGCACGCCCGAAACCAATAGGGTTTGCGCGCTGTGGTCGCGGCCAAAGCGCGCCATTTCTAGTGAGTCGCTGACCAGGCCACCGGTGGCTTCGGCCAGGTCTTGCAAGTCCGGGTGCACATAGTAGTGCGACACCATGACCGCGTTTTTTTCTTGCAGCAAACGGGCGATTTTTTCTTTCAAAGCGACGCGCTCGCTCGGGCCGGGCTCTACCGGTACCCGCGCCCAGGCGTGGCGGGTACTGCAAGCGGGTTGCTCGTATTCAACGTCTATGCGCTGCAGCGGCGATTCAAGGGTTTGCATTACACATCCTCCATGCGCATGGAAAAATCTACCGCGCGTATGTCTTTGGTCAGGGCGCCTATGGAAATGCGGTCCACACCGGTCGCAGCAATGGCTTGCACTGTGTCCATGTTCACGCCGCCGGATACTTCCAATATCGCGCGCCCGGCGTTGATATCCACCGCCTCGCGCAATTGCGCGTGGCTCATATTGTCCAACAGCACCATGCGCGCGCCGGCCTGCAAGGCTTCGTGCAATTGCTGCAAAGTCTCCACCTCGATTTCAATGAAGGCGGCTTGCGCTGCGGCGGCTTGGGCGCGCTGCAAAGCAGCGCTGACCCCGCCGGCAGCGGCAATATGGTTTTCTTTGATGAGCACTGCGTCGTACAAGCCGATGCGGTGGTTGGTACCGCCGCCACAGCGCACCGCGTATTTTTGCGCCAGACGCAGGCCCGGCAGGGTTTTGCGCGTGTCCACAATCTGCGCCCGGTTGCCCGGAACGGCGTTTACGGCGGCCACAAACTGCGCGGTGTGCGTGGCCACGCCACTGAGCAATTGCAAGAAATTAAGCAAGGTGCGCTCTGCCGTGAGCAGGGCTTGGGCCGGACCTTCCAAAGTCAGCACCACTTCGTTGACTTGGCCCCGGGCGCCTTCGGCCACTTGCCAGTGCATCTGCGCTTGTGGCGCCAGCGCATACAGCGCGGCCTGGGCCCACGGTTGGCCGCACAGAACAGCGCTTTCACGCAAAAGCACCCGGGCGCGGGCGTGGCGCGCTGGATCGACCAAGGCGGCGGTCAAATCGCCGCTGCCCACGTCCTCGGCCAGGGCGCGGGCGGCGTCTAGCTGCGCGAGGCGGGCAATGGCGTCTGTAGAGAAGTCAAAGTGCGTCATAGGGCGCGTAGCATACCGGCAATAGTGTTGGGCGCTGGGGCTTTGGGCCTACACTGCGGCCTGACCCTAAAATCGGTCGCCACAAGGATTTGCCATGTCACTATTTCGCCGCCCCGATTACCACTCTGAAGCTAGCTTATTTATTGACCAGTTCAAAGCCAACCGGCCGGCACTGGAAGCGCAGCAAAGAGCAGGGCGCGCCCTGCTGTGGGACCTGAGCCTGGACCGCAACGCGCAAGCGGGCTACCGCGACGCCAAAGTGGCGCAAAAGCCTTACGTTTATCAAACCAAGTCGGACCAGTAAGCCCGTCCTTACCCCGTCTGACCCAGCCAGCACCAAACCGGGTGATCATCCCGCCATCCCGCGATGAACCGCAGCGCTAATTCCCTGCCCCTGGAGGCCACCGCATTGGCCGACGGCTCGCCTGCCTTGGTGGACCATGTGGCCGTGGCCCGCCTGTATGGCGAGCCCTTGTTTGCCATGCCGCTGGATTTATACATCCCGCCGGACGCGCTTGAGGTTTTCCTCGAAGCCTTTGAAGGCCCGCTGGACTTTTTGCTCTACCTGATCCGTAAGCAAAACTTCAATATTCTGGACATTCCCATGCTCAGCGTGACGCGGCAGTACCTGGTGTATGTGGACCAGATTCGCAAGCGCAACCTGGAGCTGGCAGCTGAATACCTGCTGATGGCGGCGATGCTGATCGAAATCAAGTCGCGCATGCTGTTGCCGCCCAAGAAAAGCGCCGAGGGCGGAGAGCCCGAAGACCCGCGTGCCGAGCTGGTGCGCCGCCTGCTGGAATACGAGCAGATCAAACGCGCAGCTGCCAACCTCAACACCGTGCCCCAGTTTGGGCGGGATTTTTTGAAAGCTGCGGTCTATGTGGACCAAAGCATTGCCGTGCGCTTTCCCGATGTGGAGGTGGTGGATTTGC
>JAEMRG010000280.1 GCA_016463455.1 Rhodoferax sp. | reverse complement strand
CCGGATTGTGGACGCGCTGGAGCTACGACATGTTCTCCGGCGCCGAAGTGCACGGTAGCACGCTGGGCATTATTGGTATGGGCCGCATCGGCCAGGCGATTGCCCGTCGGGCTGCCTTTGGCTTTGGCATGCAAGTGGTTTATCACAACCGTAGTCGCCTGGATGCGGCCACCGAAGAGGCTTGCAAAGCGCGTTATGTGGGCAAGCTGGAATTGCTGCAAAGCGCGGACCATGTGATGCTGGTAGTGCCGTACAGCTCCGCGTCGCACCACACCATTGGCGCCTTAGAACTGGCCGCTATGAAGCCCACGGCCACGCTGATCAACCTGGCGCGCGGCGGCATCGTCGATGACGGCGCCTTGGCGCAGGCGCTGCGCGAACGCACCATCGCGGCCGCAGGTCTAGACGTTTATGAGGGTGAGCCCACGGTCCACCCTGACTTGCTTACCGTGCCCAATGTCGTGCTAACGCCGCATATTGCCAGCGCCACGCCCGGCACGCGCCAGGCTATGGCCGATCTCGCGGTGGACAATTTAATCGGCTACCTCACCCAGGGCAAAGCCGTGACACCGCTCAATCCCGAGGTCTTGGCACGCGGCTGAACCGGTGCGGCACTGTTCGACAGGGCTAGAGGCCGTTGCGGCGGCCTTGCTTACTTTTTTGGCCTCTGCCTGAGCGGTGGGTCTGGGCATCATTTAAAGCACAATGCAGTTTTAGAAAGAATGTGCTGTGAATGAGGGAATGATTTGGCTAGCGGCGGTTTTATTGGGCCTACACACCGTGTTGTTGCTGTCGCTCCTGTTTCGCCGCGCACCAGGCGCGGTGCAGAGTGAACAAGCCGCGCAGGTCGCACAGACTGTATTGGCCGCGCTGCAAGCCCAAGCAGTGCGCTTAGACCACTTGGAGCGCGAACTGCGCCGCGACCTGGCCGACACCGCGCGCGACGGCCGCCAGGAGGCCGCCCAAAGCATGGCGACCTTTCAGCAAACGCTGACAGCACAGACTGCCGAAGCCACCCGCACGCAAAACACCCAAATTGACGCGTTTGGCCAGCAATTGGCGGGTTTGCAAAAAAACCTGTCCGATACCTTGAGCACGCAGCTAAACGCTTTAACTGAATCCAATGCGCGCCGCATCGCCGAGTTGGGCGAGACCAGCGCCCGCATGCTGGCCGAAGTGCGCACCACGCTGGAAGCGCAGCTTCTGCAATTGCAAAGCACCAATGCCGCCAAGCTGGACGAAATGCGCGCCACGGTGGACGAAAAACTGCAAACCACACTGCAGGCCCGCTTGGGCGAGAGCTTCAAGCAAGTGGCCGACCGTTTGGAGCAGGTACACAAAGGTTTGGGCGAAATGCAAACCTTGGCCCAGGGTGTGGGCGATCTCAAGCATTTACTTAGCAACGTCAAGACGCGGGGTATTTTTGGCGAGGCCCAGTTGGCCGCTTTGCTGGAGCAAGTGTTTGTGCCCGACCAGTACGCCGCCCAGGTAGCCACCCGCCCAGGCAGCAAAAACGTGGTGGACTTTGCCATTAAGTTACCGGGCAAGGCTGAGGACGGTACGACGCTGTGGTTGCCCATTGATGCCAAATTCCCCAATGAAGATTACGAGCGTTTGCTGGACGCGCAGGGCAGGGCGCACTTTGCCGACGCAGAAGCCGCCGCCAAAGCGCTGGAACTGCGTATCCGCGCGGAAGCAAAGTCCATTGCCTACAAGTACATCGAGCCGCCCTACACCACCGACTTTGCGATTTTGTTTTTGCCCACCGAAGGTCTGTATGCCGAGGTGCTGCGCCGTCCGGGCTTGATGGAGTCTTTGCAGCGCGACCACCGGATCACGCTGGCCGGGCCGACCACCTTGCTGTCCATGCTCAGCTCTTTGCAGATGGGTTTTCGTACGCTGGCGCTGGAAAAACGATCCAGCGAGGTCTGGCAAGTGCTGGGCGCGGTCAAGACCGAGTTTGGCAAATTTGGTGATGTGCTGGCCAAGGTCAAATCGCAAACTGAAACTGTGCTCAAAACCCTGGACAACGCCGAGGCGCGCAGCCGGGCCATGGGCCGCGCGCTGAAAAAAGTGGAGGGCCTACCCGAAGTCCAAGCGACCGGCCTGATACCGATGGATAAGGACTTTGACAGCGACGATGGGCATTCGCACCCGTGAGCGGGCCAACGCCGCCCGTGAGCCCTGACTTGGCGCTTTCCGATACGGGTGTGCAAGCGCAGACGACCGTGCCCGGCGGGTGGCTGCCGCATCTGATCGCCGGGCATATTTTTTTGCATTCCAGCATGGTGGCTATGCGCATGGCCACGCCCCTGCTGGCGCTGCGCATGGGGCACAGCGCCTTGCACGTGGGTTTGCTGCTCTCGCTGTTTTCAGTCAGCCAGGTGTTTTTGTCCTTGCCCGCAGGGCGCTACGCGGACCGCCACGGCCTGCAGCGGCCGGTGCGCCTGGCTGTGCTCTCGGCCTTGGTCGGCGCCGCGCTGTCCCTGTTGTTCCCGGTGTTTGAAGTGATGTGCGCCAGTGCGCTGTGCATGGGCGCAGCCAGTGGAATCGCGTCGGTGGCATTGCAACGCCATGTGGGGCGTGCTGCGCGTGACAGTGTGGAGTTGCGCCGCGTCTTTAGCTGGCTTGCCATCGGGCCGGCAGTATCTAATTTTTTTGGTGCTGTAGCTGCCGGTTTGCTGATCGACTATGGTGCACGGCTTATGCCCGAGGGTCTGGCGCATCCGGGCTTCAGGGCCGCGTTTTTATTCGCGCTGTGCATGCCTTTGCTCAGCGCCTGGTGCATACGGGGCGTGCCCGAGCTAGAGCCGGTGGAGCCGGCCACAGGTGCGCAGGCCTCCGCCTGGCATTTGCTTCAATCGCCGCCTATGCGCCGTTTGCTGATGGTGAACTGGCTTTTCTCATCTTGCTGGGATGTGCATACGTTTGTGGTGCCGGTGCTTGGGCATGAACGCGCGCTCAGCGCCTCGGTGAT
>JAEMRG010000279.1 GCA_016463455.1 Rhodoferax sp. | reverse complement strand
GGTTGGTACGTTGGCAAGTTGCCCTGGGCAACTCCAGCCTCACCGCCATGCTCGGCGGCATGTTTGTCGGAATGACCTGGGGCATGGTGGTAAGTGTGGCCTTGTACCGCGCTTTTTTCGCCTGGCGCCTGCGCGCGCAGCCCTGGGAGTAGTGCATGGACAGTCTGGATTTACGGGTGCTCAGCGATGCACTCGATTGGCACCGCGCCGGCCATGCGGTGACGCTGGTCACCGTGGTGCAAACCTGGGGTAGCGCTCCGCGCCCGCCCGGCGCCCTGTTGGCGGTGCGGGACGACGGACGCGTGAGCGGCTCGGTCTCAGGCGGCTGCATCGAAGAGGACTTGATTGCGCGTGCCAAAGCAGCCTTTGGCGCGCTCGCCGCCTCCACCGTGCCCAGCGGCGCAAACGCTGCCCTGCCCACTGAAATTATCTATGGCGTGAGCAAAGAAGAGGCGACGCGCTTTGGCCTGCCCTGCGGCGGCACCTTGCTCTTGGTACATGAGCCTTTGCTGGACAGCGCCTGGATTGCCGACTTGCTGGACCGCACCGCGCGTCACCAGTTGGTCACGCGCAGCCTGAGCATGGCCAGCGGCGTGGTGACGCTGACCGGCGCCCAGCGCGGCCAGACGCTGTCTTACGACAGCGTGATGTTGCGTACCGTGTTCGGCCCCAAATGGCGTTTGCTGTTGATCGGTGCCGGGCAGTTGTCCCAGGCGGTGGCGCAGATGGCGGGCATGCTGGACTTTGAAGTGCTGGTCTGCGACCCGCGCGAGGAATACAGCGCGGGCCTGGACATGGTGGGCGTGCAGCGCCTCATGGGCATGCCTGACGACGTGGTGCGCGAGATGCTGCCCGACGCCCACACCGCCATCGTCGCCCTGACGCACGACCCCAAGCTCGACGATATGGCACTCTTGGAGGCGCTCAAGTCGGATGCGTTTTATGTTGGCGCGCTCGGCTCCGCGCGTACCCAAGCCACGCGCAAGCAGCGTCTGGCCGAACACTTTGATATGAGCCAAGACGAGTTGGCCCGCTTGCATGGCCCGGTGGGCTTGAAGTTGGGCGCCAAAACGCCGGCCGAAATTGCGGTCTCTATCCTGGCTGAAATCGTGCAGCTTAAAAACGCCGAACTTGTCAGCAACAACAGCGCATCCTCATGCGAACTTGCGGGTGCGGCGGCTGGCTAAGACGCTCCGGCCATCACCTGGCCCATGCACACCGGTCCGCCGGGCTGCCAGCCTGGGTTCCAGCCGGGCGCCGCTTCGGGCAGTAGCAGCACCACCGTGGAGCCCAGCAAAAAGCGGCCCATTTCCTCGCCCTGGGCTAGCTGTACCTGACCGCCTGGGTAATCATGGCGGCTGATATGTCCGGTACGCGGCGGGTTCACCACGCCATGCCACACCGTGGCCATGCTGCCCACAATGGTGGCGCCCACCAGCACCAGCACCATAGGCCCCCGTGCCGTGTCAAACACACACACCACGCGTTCATTGCGCGCAAACAGGCCCGGCACGCCGCGCGCGGTGGTGGGGTTGACCGAAAACAAATCGCCCGGCACATAGACCATCTGGCGCAAGGTGGCGGCACAGGGCATGTGGATGCGGTGGTAGTCACGCGGGCTCAGATACAAAGTGGCAAAACTGCCCTTGGCAAACTGCGCGGCCAGCGCGCTGTCGCCGCCGACCAGGGCGGTGGCGCTGTAGGCGTGGCCTTTGGCCTGGAAGATCTGCCCGTTTTCGATGACGCCAAACTGGCTGATAGCGCCGTCCACTGGGCACAGCCAGCGCGCAGTTGCCAACGGTCGCGCATCGCTGCGCAGCGCGCGCGTGAAAAAATCGTTGAAGTGGGCGTAAGCGGCGATGTCCGGTTGCGCGGCTTGCGCCATGTCCACCTGGTATTTGTTAACGAACCAAGCAATCAAGCGCGTGGTGGCGTGGCCCCAGCGCCGGGTGGCGACCCAGCCGGCAAAAGCTGTGAGGGCTTGCTTGGGCAGAAGGTATTGCGGCCACACCGCTCTGCGCGCCGCCCATCGGTCTGCCATGGCCTCTCCCAGTTGCATGAAATATTTGCCCAACACAGCGCTTTGTCAGCCCTGCGTAAAGCGGCGGATTATAGTTAGCGACTCCTATGAGTACCGCGCGCATCCCCCCCATCCAATGCTTGCTGACGTTCGAGGCCCTGGCCCGCTTGCGCAGTGTCACCCAGGCCTCTGAAGAACTTTGCGTCACGCCCAGCGCCGTCAGCCACCGGGTGCGCCAGCTAGAACAAATCATTGGTACCAAACTCTTTGGCCGCGCCGATTTTTCCCTCACCACCGAAGGCAGTGAATACCTGGCCCATGTGCGCGAAGGCCTGTCCACGCTGCAAAAATTCCCCAGTTCCAGCTCCAGCGCCGCGCCGGGCAAGCGCAAGCTGCGCTTGGCGCTGACCCCCACGTTTGCGCGCTCGGTGGTGATTCCGCGCCTGCGTGAATTTACCGAGGCTTACCCGGAAATCGACCTGACGATGCAGGTCTCTATCCCGCTGTTGGACGTGGTGGCTGAAGACGCCGACCTGACGGTGCGTTTTGGCGCCGGTCGCTATGCCGACCTGGAATACGTCAGCCTGGCCAAAGACGTGGTCACCCCGATGGCCTCGCCGGCCTTTGTGCGCGAGCACGGCCCTTTTGAAGCCGCGCAGGATCTGGCCCATCAGCCCTTGCTGCGCAGCCCCTTGGAGCCTTGGCGCACCTGGTTTGCAGCGCACCGGCTGGACTGGCCCGAGCCGATCGATGGCTCGCAGTTCAACGACATCGGCCTGATGTGCGATGCCGCCGCCGCCGGTATGGGCATTGCCCTGGTGCGGCTCAAGCTGGGCGCGCCTTGGCTGGAAAACGGCTCGCTGGTGCGCCTGGGCTCTAGCGAGGTCTTCACCGGCAACGTGCCCAGCCCGCACGCCCACTACCTGTGCTGGCGCACCGGCATGATGGACCGCTGGGA
>JAEMRG010000278.1 GCA_016463455.1 Rhodoferax sp. | reverse complement strand
CCCGGCCAGTGGCCGCGACGCGCCGCACGAAAGCGCCCGCGCCCAAGTGGCTGGCGCTGCCACTTTCATCGACGACATGCCCGAGCTGCAAGGCACGCTGTATGCCGCACCGATTCTGTCCACCGTGGCCCACGGCAAGCTCAAGGGCGTGGACGTGCGCGCCGCGCGGGCCATGCCCGGCGTGGTGGCCGTGGTGCTGGCGCAAGATATTGTGGGCGATGCCATGCTCGCCTCGTTTGCGGGGGACGAACCTATTTTTGCGCGCGACACGGTGCAGCACATCGGCCAGGTGGTCGGCCTGGTGGTGGCGCGCAGCGTCATGCAAGCGCGCCGTGCGGCGCGCAAAGTGCTGCTCGACATCGAAGCCTTGCCCGCCGTGCTGACAGTGCAGCAAGCGCTGGCCGCACAAAGCTATGTGCTAGCGCCGGTGTTTGTGCGCCGGGGCGATGTGCAAGCAGGCCTGCAGGCTGCCCAGCACACCCTGCGCGGCAGCCTGGAAGTGGGCGGGCAGGAACACTTTTACCTGGAGGGCCAAGTGGCCTATGCCGTGCCGCAAGCGCAAGGCCAATGGCTGATTCACAGCAGCACCCAGCACCCGGGCGAAGTGCAGCACTGGGTGGCGCATGCACTGGGCCTGCACAACCATGCGGTGCGGGTGGAATGCCGGCGCATGGGCGGCGGCTTTGGCGGCAAAGAAACCCAAGCCGGCCATGTGGCGGTATGGGCGGCGGTCGCGGCGCAGGTGCTGCGCGCACCCGTCAAGCTGCGCCTGGACCGGGACGACGATTTTTTAGTGACCGGCAAGCGCCATCCTTTTGCCTACCAGTACACCGTTGGCTTTGATACGACGGGACGCCTGACTGCATTGCAACTGCAAATGGCGGTGAACTGCGGTTTTAGCGCTGATTTGTCCGGCCCGGTAGCCGATCGGGCCATTTTTCACACCGACAACGCCTATTTTTTAGAGAACGTGGAAATCGCCTCCTACCGCTGCAAAACCAACACCCAAAGCCACACCGCATTCCGTGGCTTTGGGGGACCGCAGGGCGTCATCATCATCGAAAAAATTATGGGCGACATCGCCCGCGCGCTGGGCAAAGACGCGCTCGATGTGCGCTTGCGCAATGTCTATAGCGACGAGCCGCTGGTCGGCCCGGTAGCCGCAGGCGCCAAGCCCGCGCTGCGCGATACCACGCATTACCAAATGAAGGTGGAAGACAACATCCTGGCGCCCTTGCTGACCACTTTGGAAAAGCAGTGCGGCTATCGCCAGCGCGTGAAAGCCATCGCCCGCTGGAACGCGCAAAGCCCGGTGCTACGCCGTGGCATTGCCATTACGCCGGTCAAGTTCGGCATCAGTTTTACCGCCACGCTGTTCAATCAGGCCGGTGCCTTGGTCCATGTGTACTTGGACGGCAGTGTGCGCGTGCACCACGGCGGCACCGAAATGGGCCAGGGCTTGCACACCAAGGTCACGCAAATCGTGGCCGACGAATTGGGTGTGCCATTGGACCGCGTGTTGTGCAGCGCCAGCGACACCCACACCATTCCCAATGCCTCGGCCACCGCCGCTTCGGCCGGTACCGACCTCAATGGCCGCGCCGCGCAATTTGCCGCCCGCCATGTGCGCGACAACCTGGCCGCGTTTGTGGCCGGGCTAGACGCTTGCGGCGCAGGTGCGGTGGAGTTTTTTGGCGGGCAGGTGCGCTCACCCACCGCCACGCGCGCTTTTGACGCGGTAGTGCAAATGGCCTATGCCAACCGCATCCAGTTATGGAGCGATGGTTTTTACCGCACACCCAAAATCCATTACGACAAAACCACGCTCACTGGGCGGCCCTTTTTCTATTTTGCCTATGGTGCGGCCTGCACCGAGGTGGTCATAGATACCTTGACGGGTGAGAGCCGCGTGCTTAAGGTGGACATCTTGCACGACGTGGGCCGCAGCATCAACCCGGCGCTGGACATCGGTCAGATTGAGGGCGGCTTTGTGCAAGGCATGGGTTGGCTCACCAGCGAGCAACTGGTCTGGAACGACAAAGGCCTGCTCACCACGCATGCGCCGAGCACCTACAAAATACCCACTTCGGGCGACGTACCCGCGCACTTCAAGGTGGCGCTCTGGCCCGAACCTAACCGCGAGGACAATGTCTTTGGCTCCAAAGCCGTAGGCGAGCCGCCTTTCATGCTGGCTATCAGTGTCTATGAAGCGCTGCGCCATGCGATTGCCCACACCCGTGAGGGGGCAGAGCCCGTGCAATTGACGGCCCCCGCCACGGCAGAAAATGTGTTGTGGGCCTTGCAATAAGGCCTTAGGTCACAACACCAAAATCGCCCGGAAGTCGTTCACATTGGTGTGTGTGGGGCCGGTGACGACTAGGTCACCTAATGCAGAGAAAAATCCGTAGGCGTCGTTGCGCTGCTGGTAGGCATTCAGGGACAAGCCCAGGGCTTGGGCGCGTTGCAGGGTGTCGGGGGCGAGGCGGGCGCCGGCGTTGTCCTCCACGCCGTCGATGCCGTCGGTGTCTGCGGCCAGCGCCCACACGCCCGCTTGGCCTTGCAGGGTTTGCGCCAGACCCATGCAAAACTCACCGGCCCGCCCGCCGCGTCCGCGCGCCTGGCCGGGCGCTTGCGGCGCGATGGTGACCGTGGTTTCGCCGCCGCTCAAGATGACGCAAGGCTTTTGAAACGGTCCCAGCCCCTTGGCCGCAGCACGCGCCAGCGCGCCATGCACTTTTGCCACTTCGCGGGATTCCCCTTCGATTTCATCGCTCAGTACATAAGTGTTTAGCCCCATGCTGCGCGCCGCTTGGGCGGCTGCCTGCAAGGACTGCTCTGGCGTGGCGATCAGATGAAAAACATGGCCTGCAAATGCCGCGTCCTGCGGCTTGGGGCTTTCCAGCGCGCCGCTGGCCCAGGCGTCCAATACCGCTGGCGGCAGCGCAATGCCGTAGCGCTGCACGATGGCCAGCGCCTGCGCGCAGG
>JAEMRG010000038.1 GCA_016463455.1 Rhodoferax sp. | reverse complement strand
GTTCGACGGCATACGCCGCCGCACCCACCAGCAACATTCCCCATAGCCAGGCCAGCGCGCCGAGGGCGAATGCGGGTAAGTCGGCCGGTTCGTTTCCGGTAGCCGTACCACCAGCGGCCAGTGTCTGGCGGCTCAGGGATTGCACCTGCTCGCCGGCCCAGGTGAGGTAATTGCCCATCCACACCACCGGGTGAAATCGCACCGGCGGCTCACCAAGGAAATGGTCTATCGCCAGCGCCGCCAGCAATGCCAATAAGATTTGAATGGA
The DNA here is from genome assembly GCA_016463455.1 of Rhodoferax sp. Classification (GTDB taxonomy): domain Bacteria; phylum Pseudomonadota; class Gammaproteobacteria; order Burkholderiales; family Burkholderiaceae_C; genus Allorhodoferax. The sequence continues at coordinate 11,527 of JAEMRG010000038.1, read as the reverse complement.
CAAGATAATCAACCGGCCTGCGGGCCTTGGTGAAAGACCAAATCCTGCACCGCTTGATCGCCTACCAAGTGCTCTGCAATGATGCGGTCCAAATGGGCAGGTGTCACGTTGTAGTACCAGGTGTCCTGGGGCTGCACACACATCACCGGGCCGCCTTTGCAAGCCCCAAAGCAGCTGACGCTATTGAATTTGGTGCGCCCTGGCCCTTCGTGGATGCCGGCCGCCTTAAGCTTGGTCCACAAGCTGTCGTACAACGCCTGCCCTGCCCCCTCTTCCCCGCAGCGCGGGCCGGTGCAAAGCAGCACATAGTGTTTGTAGGGACTGATGGAGGGTTTGGGGGGCGCGTCAATCGTCACTGGATGGCTTTCTGTTGGGTAAGTGGGCGTTTAACGGTCGGAACCAGCACGGGATCCGCACCAGCGCATGGATCGCAAAGACTTGTCTATCCAAAACAATACCGGCTGAATGCGCAAATACGCTGTGGTCTTGTCAGAGCACTAATTAATTCTAGCCTTCGCGGCCACAGGGCGATAAGCAAAGACTTGTGCCTACGAATGGACTGCGCCGCTTTCAAACCCCCATCAGCGCCCGCCGCCCCCGTACGGTTTGTCGCAGGGCGCCGGCCGCGAACAAAACGCACACCGTCAAAAGCGAAGCCAGTGTGGACAGCACAGCCTGTGCCGGTGCGGGAGGCGGCTGTATGGCCTGGGCCAGCATTTGCAGTCCACGCACATAGGGCACGGCCGGTGCTGCCCCGGCCTGTGGCTGCGCCTGCGCGTTCGGTGGCTGCGATACGGGCACCGAGGCCGCAGTAGGCCGGGAGCCGTCAGCCAGCAGGCTCTGGGCAAAGCGCTCCACTGCCGGATTGCCCGAGCGCAGGCCGGTGGCTTGGAGCGCATCGGTGTAGGCCTGCACCAGTTCCTGACGGGTTGCGGCGTCGGGCTGCCAATAGTTCAAGCGCACCGCGTCGAGCATGCGCTCCAGGGTTTGGGCAAAGGCGGCGCGGTTATCGCCTTCCAGCCATTTGCGCGTGCCCAACTGGTACTGATCGCGCACATAGACGTTGTGCAGCGACTGCCAGTGGTCCTGGCGCACGGTCTGCGGTGCCGTCACTTGCCAGCCCCAGAGAAAGTTGGCGGTCTTAAGGACTTGCAGCGTGCCGCTGTAGCCCTCGGCTTGTTGCGACTTGATCCACTGCGGGTGCAGGTAGCGGGTCTGCATTTCGATGGCCAGCGAGCGCGCTGCGCTATCGGTGCGTACCTCGGTTTCGTCGCGCAGGTTTTGCACATACAGCGCCGGATCGCGCCCGGTTAGCTGGCGCACCGCCAGCGCAATGCCGCCAAGATACTGAAAGGGGTCGTCACTGGTCATCATGCCGTAGGTGTTGGACGTGCGCGATAGCAATGCGGCATCGACCTGCATCAAATTGGCGGCATAAGCCGAGGTAGGCGCCTGCGTGGTTGCCGCACCCGTTTGGGGCTGGCCGCCGGGCCCTTGCGGCAAGACGGCATAGCCCATGCGCGCTAAATAGGCCTCGGACAGCTGTGCATCGCCACCGCCCTTGTTGGCTTGCTTCCAGGTCTCGGTAGCCAGGGTGCCTTCGCTCAGTCCGGTGCCATAAGCGCCGGATTCGTTGGAAAACACGCGCTGGGTGGACCAGTCGCTGGCCTGATCTGTGCTGGCCCCCTTGGCTTGGAAGCTGCGCGCCAGCGCCTGGCTGTTGCGCGCAGCAAAGTTGTCCTGCGCAGGCAATGCCGAGACCCGGCGCACAGCGGTATCTAACCAACGCATGACGCTGGAAAACTGGTCGCGGTAAGAGCCGGTTACGCTGAGCAGCACGTCTAGGCGCGGGCGATTCAGTTCCTGCGCGCTGATGGTCTCCAGCGCGATAACCCGACCGGCTTCATCCCAGAGCGGACGCATGCCTAGTGCGAAAAGGGCCTGGCTTTCCATCACGCCCTGGTGACGCATAGTCTCCCCAGCCCAAAGCGAGAAGGCGATTTTTTCGGGCCAACGACCGTTGTTGTCCGCGCGGTGCTGGCTCATCCAGGCCTTGAAGGCCGCGACGCCCAACTCCCAGGCCTGGCGGGTGGGCACGCGGCTGGGATCAAAGCCGTACAGATTGCGCCCGGTGGGCAGACTTTCGGGGTTACGCACCGGGTCGCCGCCGTAGCTGGCAGCCAGATGGCGAGCGTCCAGCGCTGTCAGTAGGCCTTGTATTTCCTGGTTGTCGGCCAAGGCGGCATCGAGTTGCTGTGCACGGCGCGCCAGCGCAAGCAGGACTTCGGGCTTAAGTGCTTTGTCTTCGGCGCGGTTGGGGACGGCGGCACCAACTAGGTGTTGTGCGGCCTGTGTGTCGACTTTGCGCAGGTCCAAAAGGCTGGCAGCCTCTGGGTCGCGCAGCGCAACCTGCAGCCAGCGCACCGGGCGAGATAGCACGATCTTGGCACTGTCGAGTAGGAATACTTCGTCAATGTCTTCGCCCAATGCATCAATCAAGGGTTTGCGCAGGGTCTGCAAAATGTTGAGCAAGCGCCGCTCAGGGCTGGGAACTTCGCCAAAAGTCGCCAAACCCAGTGGTTGTGCGGTTTGGGCCAGTTCGTCAAGGTAAGGGTGCAGCACTTCCATGAAGCCGGCAAAGTTGCTGCGGATTTTGTCTGCCGGCCAGCCTAGGTCGCGGTGGTATTGCTGCTCCACAAAATATTCGATGAGGCGGTTTTCCACCTTGACCTTGGTCGGGCCCGAGTCTACGGTTTCCCAGTCATGCATCAAGTCGTGCATTTCGTGCGCCTTTGGGCGAAAACCAGCCGGTGAAAACATGGGGGTGCTGTGGCTGACCATGACGGCGCGCCCGCGGCGCTTGGCAGTCAAGGCTTCGCCCAGGTTGTCCATGATGTAAGGGTAGATATTGGGCAGGTCGCCCAGCGCCAGCAAGGGGTCGTCCTGGGCCGAGAGACCGCGCTCTTTACCCGGCGCCCATTCCAGCGTGCCATGGGTGCCCACATGCACCAGCGCATGCGCCGAAAAGCGGCTGCGCAGCCACAGATAGGTAGCCAGATAGTGGTGGCTGAGCGGCACCAGCGCGCGGTGGCTGATTTTGCGGCTGCGCTGCGTCGGCTCACTGTAGGCCCCAAGCTCGTAACGCAGCGGCTGCGGCAGCACAACCACGTTGCCCAGGCCTACCCGGGGAATAAGAAACGCGGCCTCGTCTCCCGCTTCGCCGGCTTTGAGCAGCAGTGCAGCAGACTCCGGGCGCCCCCAATAGGCTTCGATGCGTGACTGCGTGGCGGGCGGCAAAGCACGAAACCAGGCCAGGTACTCCGACAGCGGCAGGGTGTCGGCCAGGCTTTGCTGCACCAGCCCTTGCAGCATCTCGGGCTTGTAAAAAGCACCCAAGGTGGACTGCACCTGCGATGTGATCTCCTGGGCGGATGGTACGGCAGTGCGATAGCCGGCCCGCGCCATGGCATGCAATATGTTGTGCAGGCTTTTGGGTACGTTGAGGAAAGACGCACCGAAATTACTTTCCCCGGCTGGGTAGTTGTAGACCATGAGCGCCACCTTGCGTTGCGCGGCTGGCGTCTGCCGCAAGCGGGTCAGCGCGGCTGCCTTGTCGGCCACGGCGTCGATTTGCGACGGCAAAGGCTGCAGCGCTCCGGAACGCGCATCGCGTGCGGTGATGAGTACGGCATCAATCATGCCTGCAAACTCGGAGGGGATGTAGTAGTAGGCCACGTCGCTTTGTGCCAGGCCTTCGCGGCTTTGTTCCCACTGGGCTGCGTCCATGGCCAGGGCCGGCATGGTCTGTAGCACGGGTATTCCGATGCGCTCGAGCTCGGCCTTGCGCTCGGTCGGGTTGAACACCAGCGCCGCGTTGATCAGCACATCGGCGCGGCGCCGCCCCTGCGGGCTATGGGTCATCTGGTAGAACATATCTTTTTGCTGACGCGGGCCATAAAACGCATACGCACGCAAGCCACGCTTTTGCAGCGCCACGATCAGGCTGTCGAGCCAGCCGGTATCGTCCGACGTGAATACAGCACGGTTGACTGCGATGGCTACCGTTTGGGTGTGCGTTTGCGCATCAGTGTCAAAAGAGGCCGGCCATTGGGCTTCCAGTTGTTGCCAATGCGGATGGTAAAAACCAGCTTCGGGCAGGACATGTGCCGCAGGCAGTGCAGCGGTGCCGTCGCGCGACGCGACGGCGCTCAGCGCTTGCAAAGCCAGTTGGGTATTGGCCGCACCCCCAAAGCGCCAGTACTCGCGCAGGCGCTGGGCCCAGGCAGCCGAGACGCCGCGATGCGATTGCAGGGGTGCGCTTTCGAAGACCTCATGCTTAGATACGGCCGCATAATCACCCACTACCACATAGGGCACAGCACTGGCATGAAGGCTGTCGCCATACTTGGCGGCAAGCGCCTGCATCACGCTGCTATGCGGTGCATCGATGACCAGCAATTGTGCACCTGCCAAGTGTTGTTGCAAGGTCTGCGGATTATCGTTTTCTGCCGACACCACGCGCAGTGTCAGCCCGGCCTGCTGCGCAGCCTGCGCTAGTTTGGCCAGGCGGGCGGGCGACACCACATAGGTGCTGAGCAGTACCACCGGCTCGCTGCCCAGCGCAGCGGCCTCTGCGGGAAAAGCGCAGCACAAAGCCATTAGGCAGACCCAGCTGCGCCACACCCGGAGCATGTTTGTCATTGGGCCGGCACATAGACCATGGTGCCGTCTTTCATGCGGTAAGCGGTTCCGGCCTTCTCGCCGTTGCCCTCGCCGGAAGCGCCACTGGCCTTGAAATGCACCACTTTTTGACCGTCCTTGGTGATGATTTCCATGTTGGGCTTGCCCTCGTTGCGGATGATGGTGACCTTGTCTTTGGCAAAAGGGCTGATCGGGTTGTTGACGATGGCGATCAGTAGCATGCCGATAACGACCATGAAAACATCGATAAGGTTGATGGTGGACAGCACCGGATCGTCGTCCTCGTTGTCCAAACCATGCAATATGGAAAACTGGCGCTTGCTCATACCGCCTCCACCCCCACGTGGGGGGTGTGCGCTGCGCGGGCCTGTAAGGGTGCATCGCTAGCATCGAGCACCATGACCAGTTCACGCATCAACCAGCGCCGGCGCACGGTGTAGACCACAAAGGTGATGGAAGCCGAAGCCAGGGCCACGATGACGCTGGCAAAGGCCGGCGCCAGACTGCTGGCCACGCCTTCGGACTGTCCCGAGGCCACCGCCACCAGTGCCGGCCCCATGGGAATCATGGTGGCCATCAGGCCCAGCATGGGCGCGACGCGGCTGCACAGGCGCAAGCCTTCGAGTTCCTTCAGAACAGCCAGTTCCATCTGGTCCTGGTTGACACCAAAACCACCCAACAACAAAGGGCGGTCTGGCGCGCTGCGCCGCTGCACAAACTCTATACAAAACATGCCCAGCACATAAACAGCATAAGCAAAACTGAACAGCACTCCGGCGGCCACCGGCCACTGAAAAAGACGCGCTAGTTCGAACAGGATGGCATCAAAACTCATCATGGGAATTCCTCTTTTGCTTTGAAATAGCTTTAGTCTTCAATCCCGCGCTGCGCCGGGACACCGGCTTGGAATGCGTGCTTGACCATGGTCATCTCGGTTACCGTGTCTGCCAGGGCGATGATTTCCGGGGGGCAGCGGCGTCCGGTCAACACCACATGCACATGGCTGGGGCGGCTGCGCAAGGTGTCCAGCACATCGTCCAGGGGCATCCAGCCGTAAATTAGCGGGTAGGTGATTTCGTCCAGCGTGACCATGAAGTACTCACCGCTTTGGATGGCCGCTTTGGCTTTTTGCCAGCCATCGCGCGCCAATTGCGCGCTGTGTTCCAGGTCCTGGCTTTTCCAACTAAAGCCGTCGCCCAGGCCTTCGATAGGGATGCCCAGTTGTTCAAACATGCGGTGTTCGCCAAAGCGCGCCGAAGGCACTTTCATGAACTGAAAAATCTTCACCCTCTTGGCGCGTCCGTGGGCGCGCAAAGCCAGGCCGAAAGCCGAGGTACTTTTGCCTTTACCGTCACCGGTGTTGACGATGATGAGTCCGCGCCGCTCGCCCTCGGATTTTTCATAAGGCTTTTCGGTGGGGGGCGTTTCTATTTGCATGGGCGTAGACCTTCTTAAAAATAAGTATCAGTTGTTGGACGGGATCGCCACCCATTGGCCGACCAAGGGATGGATGACCAATCGATGGTCAAACACCTGCTCCACGGCGCGGTGAGTTTGCGTATCAGCGCAAGGCCCGTGGTGAGTGATACAACCTTGCGCCATCACCACCATGGTGTCGGCATGCAAGGCCATGGAAATCTCGTGCAACACGCTCACCACCGTGCAGCCCTGGGCGACCAGGGCACGCACCAGTTGCAACCAATCGGCTTGGTGCGGCGGGTCCAGGTTGGCCAGTGGTTCGTCCATCAGCAATACCTGCGCTTGCACCGCCAGCGCCCGCGCCAAGAGTACACGCTGGCGCTCACCCGCCGAGAGCTGACCCAGCGCACGCTCGCGCCACTCCCAGGCATGGGTGGCGCGCAAGGCCTGCTCGACTGCCGCATGGTCTACCGGGTTAGAGGCGCCCAACCAAGACTGGTGCGGCAGGCGGCCTAGCATGGCGACGTCCCAAACTTTGAGGTCATCGCCCGTGCTTTCGTTTTGCCCCAACCAGGCCATTTGCAATGCGCGGGTGCGTGCCGGCAGGCTGTGCAATGGCTGGCCTAGCAACTCAACATGGCCAGCAGCGGGCAATAAGCCGGCCAGTGCTTTGAGCAGGGTGGACTTGCCCGCGCCATTAGGGCCGACGATGCTGGTCCACTGACCGGCCGCAATAGCCAAGTCCAGGCCATGCAGCACCGGCCTGCCCATCAGGCTGACCTGTAATTGCTGCGCCTTCAGCGCGCTTGAAACAGTAGGGCCTGGCATATCAAGCAGCCCCTTGTGCCATCGTATTGCGGTGCATCAACCAGAGCAAATACGCACCACCAAGCACCGCAGTCACCACGCCCACGGGTAACTCCTGGGGCGCAATCAGCCAACGGGCCAGCACGTCAGCGGCCATGAGTAAGACCGCGCCCATCAAACTGGCCAGCACAATCAACCAGCGGTAACCCGTGCTCAAGACCGAGCGCACCAAATGCGGTGCGGCCAGGCCAACAAAGGCAATCAAGCCGGTCTGCGCGACCGCAGTTCCGGTGGCGATAGCCAGCACGCCGATCAGCACCATGCGTATGGAGGCGACCGGCAGGCCCAGACTGCGTGCAGTCGTCTCCCCCAGGCTGAGCCCATCCAGCACCCGCCCCAGCGCCCAAGCAATGGCCACGCCCAGCAACCAGACCCCAACCATCAGGCCGCATGAGGCCCAACCGGCAAAGGCGGTGGAGCCCAACATAAACGATTGCATGGCCTGCAAGGATTCGGGCGAGAACAACAAGACCAACTGGGTAGCCGCCCCCAGCACCACGCCTACCACCACGCCCGCCAGCAACAAGCGCAAAGTGTGTTGCACACCACGCGACAAGATCAGCGTGAGCAGTACCGCCAACACCGCGCCCACAAACGCTGCGCCGGTCAAACCCAAGCGCACGAGCAGGCTGCCAGAATAGACGCTGAAGGTGGCGCCGGCGCTCATCATGGTGCCACCCAACATACCCGAAGCGCCGCCCATGGCCAGCAGTGCCAGCGCTACGGCCAGCGCTGCGCCCGAGGCGCTGCCCAGCAAATACGGGTCAGCCAGCGGATTACGAAACAAGCCTTGCGCCACCGCACCGGCCAAGCCCAGCAACGCCCCAGCAGTCCATGCGCCTATGGTACGGGGCAAGCGGATGTCCAACACGATTTGCGCGGCCAGTGCGCTTTGATCCGGGTCGGTCTGCGGATGCAACAAAGGCCGGAGCAAATCCTCAAATCCGGCACTGCCCACGCACACGCCCAGCAGCATCAGCGCTGCGCTCAGCAGCAGCAAGACCACAGCCAGACGTAGCGCGGCTACGTTCATCGCTGCACCTTGCGCGGGCCCGAGTCCGGCGACTTTTCGCTGAGGCACGCGGCCATCAAGCGCGCAGCCTCAGCCATGCGCGGACCGGGGCGTACCAGCACATTGGACTGCGCGGCTGAAAACGCGCACACGCGTTGTTCACGTACGGCGCGCATGGCAGGCCAGCCTGGGCGCTGCAACATGGCCTCGGCGCTGCTGTCACCGACCATGATGAGGTCCGGGTTGGCGCGCACTATGAATTCAGGGTTGAGCTTGGGGAAGGGGCCGAGCTTGGCGGGGATGATGTTTTTGGCGCCCAGGCGGGTCAGGGTCTCGCCGATGAAAGAGTTCTCGCCCGCGCCATAGGGGGCGGGGTTGACTTCAAAATACACCCGCGTACCGAGCGCCGAAGACGGTAGCGATTGGGCGGCGGCCGATACGCCGGCATCGATGGCGCGCCAGATTTTGTCGACATCGGGAGCTTCCAGCAACTGACCAAGTTTGCGCAAGACGCGTTGCACATCGGCATGGGTTTTGGGCTCCAGCGCCACCACGTTCAAACCCAGCGCGCGCAAGCGCTCGCTGGCGCGCGATGAAGCTGCCATGACCACCACGTCGGGCTTGAGCGCCACAATCGCTTCGATATTCGGATCGAGCCCGCCGCCGAGTTGGGGCAGGCTTTGCAGGCTGGCGGGGAAGTTGGAATAGCGGTCCACACCTACTAGGCGCTGGCAATAGCCGAGTTCGCAAATCGTCTCGGTTAAAGACGGCAAGAGGCTGACGATGCGTTTCGGCGGATGCGGCAAGCTAGTGCGAAAACCGCGGTCATCCACGACTTCCACCGCTTGCACTGCAAAAGATTGCAACAGGACGAGCAGCAAAGAAAAGTAACAGCGTTTCATGGAGCGGCTTTCAAAGTCAGGGGCAAGCCGGCCGCCATCAAGGTGACACGCGCACACGCCTGGGCCACGCGCTGGTTGAGCCGACCGAGTGCATCGACAAAAGTGCGCACTTCAGCGCCCATGGGAATCACGCCCAACCCAATTTCATTGCCCACCAATACCACCGGACCGGTGGCTATGGCAATCGACTCTGTCAAGGCAGACACTTGGCTTTCGACATCAAATTGCGCGCCTGCTTGGGGGTGCATGGGCATCATGCCGTTGGTCAGCCACAAGGTCAGGCAATCGACCACCAGCAGCACATCGGGACGGCTGTGCGCGGCCAGGGTCTGCGCCAAGGCCAGGGGCTCTTCAATGGTTTGCATGCCCGGCACACGCTGCGCGCGGTCGGCCTGATGGCGGCCTATGCGCGCGCGCATTTCCTCGTCCCAGGGCTGGGCGGTGGCGATCAATACGGCGCCATGGTTTGCTGACAGGCCAAGCCACTGCTGCGCGAGTAATTCGGCGCGCCGCGACTTACCGCTCTTTTGGCCGCCGAGGATGAATTCGCTGCGCTCGATAGTTAGTGCTTCAGGCATACACACGCCCCCAGTCCATGATGATGCGATGCAAATGCGCCAAACCATCGGTCAGCGATGCCGGGCCGGGTTGCAATATGTCGGGCGACTTGATTTCAAACAACTGCTGGTGTTGCACCGCTTTGACGTTTTGCCAACCATCACGCGCCGCGACTTTTTCGGGGCGGAATTTTTTTCCACACCAAGAGCCGATGATGATGTCCGGGTCGCGCCGCACGATTTCACTGCTATCGGCAATGATGCGGTTTTTACCCAAAGACTGCTGCGCCAACTCCGGAAAGCAATCATCGCCACCGGCAATCCCCATGAGTTCGGAAACCCAGCGGATGGCGCTGATAGGCGGCTCGTCCCATTCTTCAAAATACACACGCGGTCTGCGCGGCAGGGCCGCAGCGGCAAGCGCCACCGCCTGCATCTGCGCCTGCATGGCGGCTATACGCTCCATGGCCTGCTGCGCTTGGCCGACCATGGCGCCCACCTGGTAAAGCATGGAGAAAATCTCGGCCACGCTGCGCTGGTTAAAGATCGTCACCTGCACGCCTTGGCGGATCAGGGTGGATGCGATATCGGCCTGCAAGTCCGAAAAACCCAGCACGCAATCGGGCTGCAAGGCCAGTATTTTGTCGATCTTGGCGCTGGTAAACGCGCTGATGCGCGGCTTCTCTTGCCGTGCACGCGCAGGCCGCACGGTGTAGCCGGAAATGCCCACAATGCGATGCTCCTGACCAAGCAGGTACAGCCACTCGGTGGTCTCTTCGGTCATGCAAATAATGCGCTGCGGACCAATAGGAAAGTCAAAGCCGGTGGTCATAGCTCTATGCTCCTTGGCCGATAAACAGCGCTGCGGTAGCTGCCGGGTTGGAGGGGAACCAAGCATGGAAATAACTGGCCTGCACCGATCCACTGTAATACAAGGCTTCGCCCGCGTCAGGCTTGGGATCTTGGCCTGGACGCGCGGTTCGCTGGCGCACTGACGCAGTGCTGTCGCAAGTGGAGTAATGAAAAGTATGTCCGCGCAAAAGTCCGGCGGGCGTAAGCAATTGATGCGGGCCTAAGGCGGCCAGGCGTTTTTGCATGCGCACTGTGCCTGGCAACAATCCCCATTGCGCGTGGCTTTGGCCGTCGGCATCGATCAGCGTTTCAAACAAAACCATCATGCCGCCACATTCGGCCCAGACCGGTTTGTTGTGGACGATATGTTGCGCCAGGCTATCTCGCAGCGCATGGTTGGCACCCAGCACGTGCGCGTGTAACTCCGGGTAACCGCCGGGCAGCCACACAGCATCACAGACCGGCAAAGCGCTGTCTTGCAAGGGCGAGAAGAACACCAGCTCTGCACCCAACTCCTGCAAGCAATCCAGATTGGCCCGGTAAATAAAGCAAAACGCGGCGTCGCGCGCCACGGCAATGGTGCGACCTTGCAAAAGTTTGCCCGGGCTTGCGGCGGGCTGTAGCCCGACGGGCAAGTGCAAAGCCCAGTGCGCCATGTCTTGCGGCGACATGCGTCCCAAAGGCGTCGCAGCCAACGCATCTGCAGCAGCATCCAGACGCGCCATCGCATCGCCCACTTCACTGGCCACCGTCAAGCCCAAATGGCGCTCGGGCAAAGTAAACGTGTCATCACGCATCAAAGCACCCAGCCAGTCGGCCGGTGCACGCACACTTTTTTTCAGCATAGCGGCATGGCCTTCGCTGGCCACGCGGTTAGCCAATACACCGGCCCAGGGCATGGCCGGGCGATAGTGTTGCAATCCCCATGCGAGCGCGCCAAAGGTGCCGGCCATGGCGCCTGCATCAATGACCGCCAGCACATGCAGGCCAAAGCGCTCGGCCAGATCAGCCGCGCTGGGTTCGCCGTCAAACAGCCCCATGACGCCTTCGACGATGATCAGGTCTGCCTCAGACGCCGCCTGCGCCAAGCGTGCGCGGCAGTCCTCGACGCCAGTCATCCACAAATCCAATTGGTAGACCGGCTGGCCACTGGCCAGCGCATGCCAGTAAGGGTCCAGAAAATCCGGCCCGCACTTGAACACCCGCACCTTGCGCCC
>JAEMRG010000277.1 GCA_016463455.1 Rhodoferax sp. | reverse complement strand
CCCTGGTCGCGCTGGATTACGCCGCGCATGCCCTCGGTGACGAACAAGCGCTTCGATACCCGGTTCTTTATCTCGGTGATGCCGGCGGGCCAGCACGCGGCGCATGATGACTTTGAAGCCACCGAAAGCGCCTGGTTGCGCCCGCGTGTAGCGCTAGAACAATATTGGGAGCGTGAGATTGAGCTGGCGCCACCGCAAATCATGAGCCTGGCGCATTTGTCGCGCTACCAAAGTGCAGCGCAGGCCTTGCAAGCCGCCCGTAACAGCACACCGCCGGTCATCATGCCCGAGGCTTTCCATGAGAACGAGGAGCGCGTGATCTGCTACCCAGGCCACGCGCGCCACCCAGTCGCCCGGCGCGCCCTGCCCGGTCCGCTGCAACTGTTCTGGCGCAACAAGCGCTTTGAGCCCGAGGGCGGTTTTGAAGCGCTGTTTGCTTAAAACTTTTTCGCCTCAAAGCAAAAACGCTGGAGGAGCCCCAAAAAACCGGGACTCGCACCAGCGCCAAAAGTGAAGACTTGGCTTTTATAGCCCCCCCCTCGGCAGAGACAGGGGGATGCTATTGATGACTCAAATCAAAGCGATCCGCGTTCATCACCTTGACCCAGGCAGCCACAAAGTCTTTAACAAACTTCTGCTGGTTGTCATCCTGGGCATACAACTCGGACAGTGCACGCAATTGGGAGTTGGAACCAAAGGCCAAATCCACCCGTGTGGCCGTCCACTTGGTTGCGCCCGTCGTGCGATCACGGCCTTCATATGCGTTGTCACCGGCAGGCTTCCATTCGATGCCCATATCGACCAGATTGACAAAAAAGTCATTGGTCAACTGGCCTTGGCGCGTGGTCAGTACACCATGGGGATTGCCTTGGGCATTGGCACCCAACACGCGCAGCCCACCCGCCAGAACCGTCATTTCAGGCGCGGACAAACCGAGCAACTGCGCCTTGTCGATCAACATTTCTTCAGGGGAGACGCTGTAGGCCGCCTTGCGGTAGTTGCGAAAGCCATCAGCTTGCGGCTCGAGGACGGCAAATGACTCTGCATCCGTGTGCTCTTGTGAAGCATCCATACGGCCAGGCGCAAACGGCACCTCGATCGCAACACCTGCTGCTTTGGCTGCCGCTTCCACGCCGGCGTTGCCTGCCAGCACGATCAAGTCGGCGATCGACACCCGCTTGCCACCATCGGCGCGGGCATTGAACTGCTCTTGCACCGCGCCTAAGGCCGCCAGCACTTTGGACAGTTGCGCGGGCTGGTTGACTTCCCAATCCTTTTGCGGCGCCAGGCGGATACGCGCGCCGTTGGCTCCACCGCGTCGGTCGCTGCCGCGGTAGGTGCTTGCCGACGCCCAAGCGGTCGAAACCAACTCGCTCACCGACAGGCCGCTGGCAATGATCTGCGCTTTCAATGCAGACACATCGGCAGCATTGACCAAGGAATGGTTCACGGCCGGAATGGGGTCCTGCCAGATCAAGTCCTCGGCAGGTACTTCAGGTCCGAGGTACAGGCACTTGGGGCCCATATCGCGGTGGGTCAGCTTGAACCAGGCGCGTGCGTAGGCATCAGCAAATTCTTCTGGGTTAGCCTGGAAATGGCGGGAAATCTTTTCATACGCCGGGTCCATACGCAGCGAAAGATCAGCCGTGGTCATGTGCGGCGGATGCATTTTGCTGGGATCGTGTGCATCAGGGATCATGTCCTCTGGGGCGACGTTCTTGGCGCGCCATTGAATGGCACCCGCGGGGCTGTTCACTTGCTCATACTCATACTTGAACAGCACCTTGAAATAACCCATATCCCACTGCGTCGGATTGGGTTTCCAGGCGCCGTCGAAGCCGCTGGTCGTGGTATCGCCGCCTTTGCCGCTACCGTGTTTATTGATCCAGCCAAAGCCCATGGCTTCCATGGGCGCTGCTTCGGGTTCGGGACCGACCAAAGCGGGATCGCCCGCGCCATGCATCTTGCCAAATGTGTGACCGCCAGCGACCAGTGCCACGGTCTCATAGTCGTTCATTGCCATACGGGCAAAGGTTTCACGCACGTCGCGACCCGAAGCAACAGGATCGGGCTTGCCGTCAGGACCTTGGGGGTTCACATAGATCAAGCCCATCTGTACCGCTGCGAGCGGGGTCTCGAGGACGCGATCACCGCTGTAACGGCTGTTGGGCTTGTCACTGGTGGCCAGCCATTCTTTCTCCATACCCCAGTAAACATCTTCCTCGGGAGCCCAAATGTCAGCGCGACCACCGCCAAAGCCAAAGGTCTTAAAGCCCATGGATTCCATAGCCACATTGCCGCCCAGCACAAACAAGTCAGCCCAGGAAATAGCGTTGCCGTATTTTTTCTTAATCGGCCACAGGAGGCGACGGGCCTTGTCCAGGTTGCCGTTATCGGGCCAGCTATTGAGCGGTGCGAAGCGATGGTTGCCGGTGTTGGCGCCGCCACGGCCGTCGGCGGTGCGGTAAGTGCCCGCCGCATGCCAAGACATACGGATCATCAAACCACCGTAATGACCCCAGTCTGCAGGCCACCAGTCCTGCGAATCGGTCATCAGCGCGACCATGTCTTTCTTGAGGGCTGCGAAATCCAATTTCTTGAAGGCTTCGGCATAGCTAAAGCCTGCATCCATCGGGTTGGACACGGCTTGATGCTGATGCAGTATCGCCAGGTTTAACTGGTTTGGCCACCAGTGCGCGTTGGACTGGGTACCTTGCTGCGCGCGGGCGCCGCCGGCACTGTGGAATGGGCATGTGCCCGCTTCTGCGATTTGACTCATGGATGATCTCCTTGATCGGTTACTGAAAACAACTAAAAAATTTATCCGGGTGCAAGCACCGTAGCTAGACGCGGCCTTGAAAATTGAGGATAGGAAAATACACACCGAACCCAGTGCCCGAACCCTTCAGGGCTTGCGACCCGCCCATTCTGTGCTCAGCTATCAACTTTACTAATTGATTGTCTTAATCTATCAAATAGCCAAGTTCAATT
>JAEMRG010000276.1 GCA_016463455.1 Rhodoferax sp. | reverse complement strand
GCAGCCATGGTGTCGGCCTTCAGGGGTAAGCCTGGAAAACAGTGCTGCTGCCATCTTTAGCAAGGAGCAAGACTTTGTACGGATCTTTACGGCCCTTGTACAAGGCTGCGTCCATGCCCGGCGAGCCCACCGGCATACCTGGGACGGCAAGCCCCACAGCCTGCGGCTTTTCGCGCAGTAGGCGGCGGATGTCTGTAGCCGGCACATGGCCTTCCAGCGCATAGCCTTGCACGCTGGCGGTATGGCAAGAGCCCAACGCATCAGGTACGCCCAGGCGCTTGCGCGCCGCATCGTTGCCTTGGTCATTGACCTTGACGCTAAAGCCTGCTTGCTTGAGGTGTGCGACCCAGTCCTTACAGCAGCCGCAATTCGGGTCTTTCCAGACCTCGACCGACACCGCCGCCTGCGCACCCATGACCGGTGCGGCCAGCAGCGCCAGCCCTAGTTGCAAGCAGTGGCGGCGCGTGGTTTTAGTGCTTGTGCGCATCGTGTTGCTCCTTGTTTTTTACCGGCGCTTTGCCCTTGGCTACGTCAATCTTGCCTTTCATACCGGCCTCGTAATGGCCGGGGCGCAAACAGGCAAAGTCCACGGTCATGGCGCTGGTGAAATGCCACAGCAGTTCGCCCTGTGCGCCGGGCGCAAGGCTGAGCATATTGGGCTCTGCATGTTCCATGTCAGGGAATTTTTGCATGGCTTTGGCGTGGGCTTTCAAGTCTTTGATATTGCCCAGTACCAGCTCATGCGCCACAGCGCCGGTGTTGCGCACGATCAGGCGCAGGGTTTCCCCCTGCTTCACGCGCAAAGTGGCCGGTACAAAGCGCATGGTGTCTTGCATGTCGATGGTGACGGTGCGGCTGACTTTATCGGCCAGACCGGGTTCGCCGATGGAGGAGCCGTCGTGGGCGTGGCCGCCACCATGCTTGCCGCTGGCTTGTGCCGCAAAGCTGGCGATAGAAAGGAAAACGAGCAGACTTAGATTTTTTAGTGACATAGCAAGGACTTGTTGCAATAACGGTGACCGCCTTGTCATGCCTCGGGCTCTACCAGGGACGCGGGGCGCTGAGCAAGCTAAGCTAAATATAGGTAGCTGCCACTTAGTGGATGACCACCGGGTTTTGCGCTAGCCCAGCGTATTGTTCCAGGGTCTCCTCGACCTCTTCCTGGGTGGGCATATTCACCTGCCAGGCGACGATGTGCTGCTGAAACAACTCGGCCCAGGAGCCATCTAAATAGACTTCTTTTCCTGAGCGCTTGTCCACGATCTCAAAGCCGTGGCGTGCCAGCATAGGTACGCCCTTGGGGTATTGGTCGGTTTTCACGTCGCTCAGGGTGGTATTGCCCTGGCCAAGAAATGCGGCGCTGCTGTCAGTTTGCACCTGCGCGTTGGCCAGCATATGGGTCACGGTGAAGCTGTCAGAGTCGTAAAGCGTGTTCATACGGAAGCGGCGTTGGCGATGAAGGCCTTAGCCTAACAGGATTTACGCCGCGCAAGCCGCACAGGGCCCAATATCAAGGTTTTTGGCTGCGCGTCCAGACCATGTCGATTTCGTCGCCACTGGTCTGCGTAAGGCGTATGCGCAGCGGCATACCCTCCAGCTCGGGGGCCAGCCACAGTTCGGCACGGGTGTCGTAGTCGGCCCGGTGCTCGCGCACCAACTTGTAGGCGGTCCATTCCTTGCCCTGGATTTTCAAGCGCTCGGGCGGCGCGAGCAAAAAATCCCATTCCTCGGCTCCACGCGCACTGATGGTCTGGAACACCAGTTTGCTACCGGGCAGGAAGGCCTGCCCATCGGCCGCAAACATGGCCGCCAGTTGCACAAAAATACTGACCTGGTCTTGCGCCAGCGGCAGCAGCGGCACATCCGGCGTATTGGCGCTAAAGCTAACCTTGCCCTTGTCGCGCTCAAAATGCGCCGCCACTTCGCTGCGCACTTTTTCGCCAAAACGCAGCGGCTCCAGGCCGCGCGCGGTGATGGCGCCTTTGCTGGTCTGCACTCTGGAGCCGAACAAGAAGTGGCTGATTTCCAGGCGCGCGGTGTAGTTGCCACCTTCATGCAGCCAGGACAAATCGCCGGAAACAAAATACTTAAAGCCTTTGACAATGCCGGCCACGTCATATTTGAGGCGCACCGAAGGCGGAAACACATAGTTATAGGCCGGTGGTACTGTCCCCTTTGGAGTGGCTACTTGGGCCAAGGCCAAAGCAGCATCCGCCGCCGCCGGCGTAGTGACGCTCGCCGATGCCGCCGCCGCTAAAGGCGCAGCCGCCGCAGTTGCGGCCATGCTGGCAGGGGGTGCTTCTGGCGCAGCGGGGGCGGTGCTGCTGGTGGTGGCGCCAGAAGCAGCGGTAACCGGCGGCGCAGCAGCTTGGTCTGCGTTTGGCGGCGCGACCAACGCAGCTTCGGTGTCAAAGCGCACTGTGTTGCCTTGGGGCGGGTCGCCCGGCAGACCGGTATTCGCAGCGGGTGGCGCAATCGGCGCAGCGGCAGACTTGGGCGCCTTGTTGAGGTTCTGGGACGCCTGCGCGCTAGGGGTGAGCTCGCGATTGGCAATGCGGATGCTGCGTGTGCTGAACACCCGCCCGGCGTCCTCGCCTGCCATGCCCTGGGGCATGTCGGGGAGCATGCGCGACACGCCGCGCAAAAAGAGCATATGCAATAAAAGGACTAAGAGTAAGGTCAACAGCAAGCCCCGCCAGGCGCGCGTGCGCAGCTGCGGGCTGTCGCTAGGGCTAGTGCGCGCGGCGCCTGGGACGCCTGTGCGGGCTGCGGCGTACATCTCAGGGCCCGGCAGCCTGCCAGGCTGGCGCCGGCCACTGCATGAGTTCGGCCAGGCGGCATACCACCCAACGCGCCTGGCCTTCGTCGATGACGGCCTCAGGCCCGCACAGGCCATCCAAACAACGTTGCAAAACCTGGGCGCTGCCCGCGTCGCTGCGTAATTGCAGTTCGGTAGCGGTGCCCGTGAGCATTTGCGCCAGGTCTTCGCACAATT
>JAEMRG010000275.1 GCA_016463455.1 Rhodoferax sp. | reverse complement strand
TCCTTGTCCGACATGGCACCGCCGTGGGATCCGGCAAAAGCACCTACAGAAGCCAGTGAGAAAGCTGCGACTGCGAGCATAGACAGTAATTTTTTCATCTTTAATATCCTAGGAGTTAATCGGTGGAAACACGGCACAATTGCCGCAAAAGTAATATAGCGCAAACATGAATTCCAGATATCTCCCACGGTCATTTTGTGCAGGCTTAGCTTTGTGCGCCAGTTTGCTGGCCTCACCAGCCCAGTCGGCGCCGCGAACACCCTTTGACGACGCCACCGTGATCGAAAAGTTGCCGTTTCGTGCCGGTGATAGCCGCGCCCGGGAACTAGCTGCTTTGCGCGCAAGCGCGCGCAAAGCTCCCAGTGACGCAGTAATTGCAGCGGCACTAGCCCAAGCTTACTTTGATACCGCGCAGGCCCGTAGTGATCCCCGCTTCATCGGTTATGCAGATGCCGTCCTCAGCCCATTTGACCCACAGATGTCTGTGGACCTGCTGGTGATACGGGGCATGCTGCGCCAATACCGCCACGACTTTGATGGTGCACTTGGCGACTTTGCCGCTGCACTGGCACAAGACCCCGAGCGGGCCGGTGCCCATGCATGGCGGGGCGCTATCTATTTGGTCATGGCGCAGTATGACAAAGCTCGCCAGGAGTGCGCCGCCCTGCTAGACCTACAGCGCCCAGTATTGCAGGGCGGATGCACCGGACTGGTGCAGGCCTATACCGGACAGTTGACTTCCGCTTATGCAACGCTGCAAAAGACCCTGGCTCTTGCGCGCTATGACGAGCAGCATCTGTGGTTGCTGACCCGCCTGGGGGAAGTTTCTGCCTGGCTTGGGCACAAAGCCCGGGCCGAACGCCACTACCGCGATGCGCTGGCGCTGGGCCGGGATGATGCCTACCTGCTGGCAGCATGGGCAGACTTCTTGCTGGATAACAAGCGACCGGCAGAAGTTGTCAAATTGCTGGCCGGATGGGAGGCGTCCGACCCCTTACTGCTGCGCCTGGCCGAAGCAGAAACCCTACTGCGAGTACCTGCGGCAATAGCGCATGTCCAAGCGCTGGACGACCGATTTGCTGCGGCCAAGTTGCGGGGCGATACAAGCCACCGCGCCGAAGAAGCGCGGTTTCAATTGCGCCTGCGCAACAACGCGGTGTTGGCCGTGCAATTGGCTGCTGCAAACTACCAAGTACAAAAGGAGCCGCGCGACCTGCGTATGCTGCTGGAAGCCGCTTTGGCTGCCCGCGATCCTGATGCTGCAAAGCCCGCTCGCGACTGGCTGCAAAGCACCGGTTTTGAAGACGCCCTAATGCGGGCACTGGCCGAACAAACGCTGCAATTACCGCCCGTCGTTAAAAAACAGGTGATGGCACCATGATGCGCCAGCTTGCAATGGCATGGGTGCTGCTCGTGTGCCAGGGGACGGCCTGGGCGCACAAGGCGAGCGACAGCTATTTGGTGGTGGATGTCCAAGGCAACACGGTCACAGCGCAATGGGATATCGCTTTACGTGACATAGACTTTGCGTTGGGCCTAGACCGAGATGGCAATGCAGAGATTACCTGGGGAGAGTTGCGAGCGCGCCAGAGCGATGTAGCCGCCTGGGCCCTGAGCCGTCTCGCACTCACGCGCAATGGAAGCTGCCCGCTTCAGGTCAGCGGCTTACAGGTCGACGAACATACCGACGGCGGCTATGCCGTGTTACACCTGAGCGGCATGTGTCCGGGCGCAAGGGGTGCTTTAGGCTTGCATTACCGCTTGCTATTTGATCTCGACAGTTTGCACCGCGGCTTGCTGCGCCTGACATTGGATGGTGCCACCCACACCACGGTGCTTTCGCCCACCAGCGGCGTGCTGCAGTTCGGCCCCACGCAGGCGACACGCTGGGAGCAGTTCAGCCAATACCTTGTCGAAGGTGTTTGGCATATCTGGATCGGCTTTGACCATATTTTATTTCTGCTCTCCCTGCTGTTGCCCGCAGTGCTGGTATGGCACATGCGGCACTGGCAAGGTGTCACCCGCTTTGGCGTGGCTGCGCGCGAAGTGCTTTGGGTCGTTACGTCGTTCACGGCGGCGCACTCGATTACTTTATCCCTGGCGGCACTCGGGCTAGTTTCCCTGCCTTCCCGGTTGGTCGAGTCTGCCATTGCACTGTCGGTGGTGCTTGCTGCTGCCAACAACTTGTGGCCTGTGGTGGAGCGCCGGCGCTGGTTGGTAGCCTTTGGGTTTGGGCTTATTCATGGCTTCGGCTTTGCCAGCGTGCTGGCCGAACTGGGCTTGCCCGCCGACGCCTTGGTACTTTCGCTCTTGGGCTTTAACCTCGGAGTGGAAGTGGGACAGATGGCCATCGTTGCCGGCTTTTTGCCGGTGGCCTTTTTGCTGCGTAACACCCGCTTTTACTTGCGTGGCATTTTCGTGCTGGGCTCTTGGCTCACTATGCTGGTGGCGTTCATCTGGTTGTTGGAGCGGGCTTTTGACCTGAAACTGCTGAGCCCCTGATTCCTAATGAAAAATAACCCCGTCAGCGCACCGCTTTTCACGAACGACAGCAAAATCTAGTCCTATGTCAGTGAATGCACGATATCCCCGCAACCCCATGGCGGCTGCCCTAAGCAAGGCTTTATGAAACCTTCGATAGCGCATAAGTCAGACGCAGGCACCGCTGCACTGTCCGCAGGCTGCATCTCCCGGATTGTTGAAATGGCCTGGGAGGACAGAACGGCATTTGAAGCGATAGAGGCGCAATTCGGCTTGAATGAATCGGCGGTGATTGATCTGATGCGCCGGCATCTCAAGCCATCGTCTTTTCGGATGTGGCGCATCCGGGTGGCCGGACGCCGTACCAAACATGCAGCGCTGCGTGGTGCCGTTTACTTACGTCACCGCGCCACCCATACGCGGCCATAGGGGTCGACAGCTTGACACAGCAACGGGCACTGGTGTGGTTCAAGCGCGATCTGCGGGTGCACGACCATGCGCCTTTGGTGGCTGCA
>JAEMRG010000037.1:5707-11976 GCA_016463455.1 Rhodoferax sp. | reverse complement strand
TGTCCAGCCCGGAATTCAACCGCTCAGTGCACACCTTTAGCCATATTTTTGCGGGCGGCTACGCAGCGGGCTACTACAGCTACAAATGGGCCGAAGTGCTCAGCGCAGACGCCTATGCCGCTTTTGAAGAAAGCGCCGATGCCGAGGGCACGCCCGACCCGGCCACCGGCAAAAAATACCTGCACGCCATCTTGGAAGCTGGCGGCAGCCGCCCCGCCATGGAGTCTTTCAAAGCCTTTCGCGGCCGCGAACCCAGCATGGACGCGCTTTTGCGGCATCAGGGCATGGCTGCATCCACCTAAAGCTTAATTTCCGTGTTGAAGTTAATGCCGGTGCGCGCCAACCGGGAGGTGTAAACACTGGCGCCATTGCTGTTGCTGCTCAGCGATTCATTGGCCAGCGGCGCGATGTTGCTCAGTGCCAGGCGCATGGAGACGTTTTCCCGCACTATCCAACGTGCAAACATATCGATGCTGCGGCTACGCCCCTGGTCCAGGGTTTGGCTGAGGCTTTGGCGGGTCACAAAATCGGGCGTGAATGCAAAATTGCCGCCCATGGTCAGCGGCAGGGTGTTGAAACGGTAGTCCATGCCGAAACTGCCAGACCAGGGCTGCTGCCCGTCAAGGCGGTTGTCAGGTCCTGGCAGGGTATCGACTTCCGAGCGATAGAAGTTCAACGCAGCGCGCAGACTCAAAGGCAACTTGGTGTCAAACAGCGCGGGCAGCAATTCGCCGGCGCGTCCTTTGAGTTCCAACTCCAAGCCCGCTGCCCTGCCGGAGGAAAAATTGCGCGCTTGCGACACCCAGCGTGGTGCCGTGGCGTAGTCGGGGTTCGTTTGCAAGCTGGTGACGCCACGCACCAAATCACTGATCTCGCGGTAAAAAATGCCCACACTAAAAAGGCCGCCACTGGCCAGGTATTTTTCATAGGCCATATCCAGGCCAGTCGCCAGTTCGGGCCGCAACGCGGGGTTTCCCATACTGTCCGCGGCCAGCACGGTATTGCTTTGGCTCAGGTCGGGATACAAGCCATTGGGCGTAGGCCGCGCTAGTAAGGCATTGATGTCTGGCGCTTTGTAACTGCGGGTCAGGCTAGCACGTATCAGATCCTTGCCACTTGCGTTCAATTTGTAGGCCAGGTGCAGCATGGGCGTGAGCACGGCGCTGGTATTGCGCAGTTCTACGTCTAGGCCGGTGCTTTGCGTGGCTATGTTCTCATGACGAAGGCCCAGCGTGGCCGACCATTGTGGCGACAGCTGCCACTCGTCCTGCACAAAAAGCGCAGTTTTTTGCACTTGCGCGGAAAACGCCTGGCCTTGCAGGCTGCTTATCAAAGCCACACCTTGCACGCTGGCATCACGCTTTTCTTCGCGCTGGCGCAGTTCCAGGTCCCAGCCCAGCGCCAGGCTGTGCGCTTGGTTAATCAGCCGCGTGTAATTGCCGGCCTGGGTGAGCGAAGCCTCGCGGTTATCGCCCAGGGTACGTTGCTGCAGGGCGCCCGCGCCCTGGATTTGGTTGTCAAAGCGGCCGCGCGAAGCCTGAATGCCCGCTTTGAGTTCGATGCGCTCATCCGCAGAAAAGTTGTTCACCCACTGCAATCGGCTGCGGACTAATTCCCAGACGCCTTCATTACTGCTATCACCGTCTAGCGCGGGGCTGCCTGCCAGCACTTGGCTGCTGTAGCGCGTAGTGTTGTTCCAAGCGCCGCTTTGCACAAAGGACTGCCAGTTGAGGGTTTCATCGTCACTGATACGCCAAGTCAGCACCGGGCCGAGGTTGATGCTCTGCCCCAGGTAGCGGTTATCCCCTTTCTGAACCGCGTCGGTAGTAATGCCGATACCAGTAAAAGTTTGCCTATGAATTTCACTGTCGATCTGGCCTCGCCACTGAAATGCGGAAACCGGAACGAGGACTGACAAATCGCCCCATTTTTCGCCAAAGGTGAAAGTACCTGAGAAGGTCGGCTTCTCGAAGCGGTATGCGCTACCCAAGCGCAGATCGCGCTGCGAGCGCTTGGGCGCGTCTTTCAAAATAATGTTAATCGTGCCAGCGACGGCTTGCGCGCTCTGGGTGGCGGTGGGGCCTTTGCTCACCTCAATGCGCTCAACCAGAGCCGGGTCCAGTTGGTCCAGTGCAAAGCCCGGCGGTGCCGGGTCGCCGTTGATCAGAATCTGGGTATACCCAGCGCCCAAGCCGCGCAAGCGCGGCGCATTGCCCTGCATGCTGACGCCGGGCAGGCGCTGCAAGACATCGGCCACGTTAGTGTCACCAAACTTGTCCAACTCTTCGCGGCCATAGACTTGCTTGGCCGTACTGGCGCGTCGGCGCAGTTCGGTATCGGTTTGGCGGGTGCTGATTTCCACCCGATCCAGTTTGGCGCCGGGGGCGGGGCCACCCTCCGGATTGGCCCCGGCGTCTTGGGCCTGGGCCGAGGCCAGACAGATACAAAAACAAAAAAAGCATGCAGGCCAACGCGGCACGGGTGCCAGTGATTCAAATAATTTCATGGGCGTCACTGTACCGTGGAATTACGAACACAGCCCAAAAGCAAGCGCTTTAGGCCTGGACCATGAATACCGGCACACGTCAAAGTTCAACACCCCAGCCCCTGTGTTGGTGTCCAAGGGCTGGGGTGCAAACTGCTTAGCAGTCTCTTGCGTACTGAAAAAAGCCCAACTCAAAAATCGTAACGCAAGGAAAAGCGAACGGTTCGTGGTGGTTGGAAGGAGGTGGGTTGTCCGTAATTTGCGTTCAAACGGCCAACCGTACCAACGGTGGTAGTGGCGCGGCTGAAGTCATTTATTTCATAGCTTTCGGTCACCTCGCTGGCATCGAACACATTGAACACATCCACCTGCAAAGTCAGCGCATGGGCGTCGATTTTCCGGGTGTAGGCCGCTTGGAGGTCCAACTGCGTTGTCCATGGCGTACGACCATCGTTGCCACGTTCACCCAGAATAGTCTTGCCATTTTGGTCGAGGTAATAATAAGTGGACGCAGTCGTATAGCCGGCGACACCAGGTATCGTACTTGGCGCGAAGCCAATGCGGGTCTTGGGCCGACCAGAGGTCATGTTGAGGTTGGCGCCAATCCGGAAGTTCTCATCAATCGCCATGGTTCCGTACAGTTTGATGGCATGGGTGCGGTCGTTGGGGAGGAAACCTGTTGAGCCATCGGTAAACGAGGCTTTGTCAAAGTCTTGTGTCACTCCGGCATCTTCTTGGTTGATCGTCGAATTCACATAGCCCTCTGCATTTCCATAGCTACGCGACAAGGTGTAAGAAGCAGTGCCACCCCATTTGCCGTCAAACTGTTTTTCTATAGACAGCTCTACGGCATCGTACTCACGTTTGAGCACCGGCATTCCGATAGCGGCCGCAGGAATCGTAATAGGCACCAACTTTCCGTCATTCTTAGCGTCCATCATCAAAGAGACGTCACGTCCAGGATTAATCAATTGACATCCCGCCATCGTGTGGAAGTCAAAATTGGCGTAACCGTTAGCCGTCATCCAACGCCCTACAGCCTCGGCGTCACACCAGTCGTCCATTCCATTGTTGAGCTTGCGATTGGTGTACTTGACACCCGCAGTTATACCTTTAGAAATAGCCTTTTGAAATCCGATGATGATCTCGTCTTGGGACATCGGCTGCAGGTTGATGTCGGCAATCGTAGCCGGCAGCGCCAAGGATCCATCACTATTGAAAACTGTGGTGCCAATTTGTACAAGATTTAAAGGCTTTGCAGTTACAGGGTCACGCCCTGAGTAAGTGTAGTAAGCCTCTGAAGTGAGCTCGCCCCGCGTTGCACGGATGTTGGTGTTTGACGCGACCGGAATGAAATACCGACCCGCGTTACCGTAGACCTTGACATCACCATCGCTAAACGGGTCAAAAGAAAAGCCCGTGCGCGGCGCAAGCAAGTTTTCCTTCTTCACAAAGCTGACGCCATCTGAATTCTTGTTATCGAAAGACTCCCAGCGCAAACCTCCGTACAGCATCAGGTTGGGTAACACTTTCCAGTTGTCCTCAATATAAGTCGCCGTGTTGTCCACGCTGTAGATACCGCTGGTGTTTTGAGACACGCGATAGCGTTGATACAAAGTTCCAGCCGGCAACACTACGCCACGAACTGCAGAGACGCCGTTCGCCTGGAACTCTCGGTAGTAACCGCCACCGCTGTAAGGAGATCCCCCCGCTTCAGCGGAAACAAACTTCTGGTTATCGATGCCTGCACGCAAGGTATGTTTGCCGAGGGTGTAGTCCACATCAAAGCGAAATGCATCCCGTTTGTCATAGTCAGTTGGTGGTGCCAAAGCATCCCGGCCTCCGGTGCCGGGGAAGGGCTCCGACCAGCATCCAGCATAGGTAACGCCTGGCAATTTATACACTGTCGGGCATTCTGACCCTCCCGTGCGCGCGCCAGCGACAAGCGATTGCTGATAATTGACCCTGCCTAAGAGCGCAGAAACGGTCAGTTCATCGGTCAAATAACCTGTGTACTTCGCAATAGTCACATCACCACCCGAACTGATGGTGCTTACCTTGGCCACACCATCATGGTTGGTGCTGTAAGGACTTGCATTGGTGTAATCCAAAACGTGGGTTGTAGCGAAGTTGTCTATCTTTGTCAGCTCGAAGCGGTGCTGATCCGAAGGGACGAAATCGATCTTGAACAGCGTATTGGGAGTGCGATAAGAATAGATCGAACTCTGGTTTTGGCCGAAGATATCTCTTGTCGATGACGGCTGCTCAAGAATACCGTATACAAACAATTTATCCTTGATGATCGGCCCACCCAAGGAGAAATTAGTGGTGATCGAGTCGGCCTTATTAGCCTCCTGGAAAAGGAAGTAGCCGGTACCCGCCGCTTCCGGTTCATTGTCCTTCACGTTAGGGCGTTTCGACCGTAACGAGGAAGGCGAAATATACGTGGCGGCTGCACCGTGCCACTCGTTGGTACCCCGCTTGGTTGACAAGCTAACAACGCCGCCCAGGGATCTACCATATTCAGCACCATAGCCGCCTGTCTTCATCTGCTGCTGGGCAATTGACTCGAAAGGTATGTCCGCATACGACAAGAAATTGCGAATATTGGTAACGTCAAAGCCATTAATGTAGTAACCGTTTTCAGCAACAGACGCTCCGCCAAACGATGGGATACTCCCCGCCCCAAGCCCCGCATCGCCTTGCACCACACCGGGCGCCAATAAGGCCACCGAATTCACGGAACGCGAAACCGGAAGCGCATTGATCTGGCTAGCGGTAAACACGGTATTGGATTCAACGCTGTCAAAATCGATTCCAGGTTTGATACGCGAGCCTGAAACCGAAACGGAACCCAATTCAAATTCAGGAACAAAAGAGACCCGGGCCCCTGTACCCATTGCGACCTCTACCTCCGTCTTCACCCCCTCCGACTCGACCGAGTAGCGACCCGGTTGCAGTCGAGGAAAACTGAATGAACCCGCGCTATCCGATGTAACAGTGAGGGAACTACCATTATCCAAGCTGGTGACCACAACCGAAGTTTGGGCCTTCGTATCACCGTAGATAGTTCCCTCAGACTTCTGCGCAAAAGCAGCAGAGCCCATAAACAAGCCCACCGCAACAGAAAGCACAGTTCTGGCAAAAAATTGAGAGCGGGACGACCCGGCGACTGGCTTGAAAGAACTGAACTTACGCATATGCACCTCTTAATAATTAGGATGAAAACGAAGGCAACTCATCAGCGTTGGCTTTGCTTGACCTCACTTTACTGTAAATTTGTTTTATTCACAACTATGTAATAAAAATATGTTTAATGTGGTTTTATTGTCATATTCCACTCCGTTGGAGAAGCTCCGAAATGGTGCGGCGCACCAATATTGCGCCGGACAAATGAAACGAAATAATGGAATGAAAGCAGGCGACCGATGGCTCACTTTGAACCATCGCCAGCGGATTGGGCGAGCCCAGCGCAAGGGCTGTCCCATTGACACCCCCACTTGTTAAGGGGGGCGGCACGGTAGCGCCGGTGGCGCTAGCCGTTTGACTTAGGGCGACAAGCCCTACTCTTCTGACCGCACCCGCAAAAAGCTGGCAAAGCGCGGAATGCCTTGGGGCGTGCGGTCGCGGTAGCGGTAGGTGACCCAGCTGCCCACGGGCGGTGGCGCGCGCCGCTCGGCCTGGCTAAATCCGCTGCCCAGGGCAAATCGCTTTTTGTCGGGCGTCTCCAGCAAGAGTGCGCCCATCTGGCCCTCGAACTGGCCTTTACCGGCAATCAGCGCGA
>JAEMRG010000037.1:0-5607 GCA_016463455.1 Rhodoferax sp. | reverse complement strand
CGCCACTCCTCGTCTACCGGTTGGGCTTTGCGCACTGCAGCGGACAGGCGATCAAAACTGCCCCGCCCCATCCAGAGTTCGCCGTCCAGCGCTTGCGCGGGCAACGCAGCCAAAAACCATGCCGGTGCGGCAATCGCGCGCCCGCTGCGAAAACGCAGGCTTTTGCCGTCCCACAAGGCGCGCACGCCGTCGAGTTTTTCACTGAGCGCATAGGCGCGCGCATCCAAGCGCTTATCCCAGGGCGTCGCCCATTGGGCCAGGTGGGCGCCTTGGCTTGACACCATTTCCGGGCTGCTTGGTGTGGCCTCAGGCGCGATCTTTTGGGCCTTGGACGCTGGCTCAGACTCGGCTTGCTTTGCAGCCCGCCCAGGCCCTGGCCAGAAAGCCAGGATGCTAGCAACCGCCAGCGCAATTGCCTTGGTCCGAAAAATATGCGCAGAAGTGCGCGCTTGGACATCTGTCCGGTAGTGGATGTTCATATTTCCCCCTGCTGCGCCGCCTGTATGGTGACTTGGGGCTAACTATATCCAATTTTGTAAGCAATAAAGCCGTTCAGCTACTAAATCAACAGCCGCGAGGAGCGCGGCACATGGGACTTCAAAAACTCCATCTGGTCGGCCAGGATGCGCCGGTTGCGAAGGATGAAGTCTTCCCACAGGCTGGGCACATAGGGGGCGTAAAGCAAAGGCATGTGCGCTTGCTCGGGGGTGCGGTGGCTTTTGCGGTGGTTGCAGGGGCGGCAGGCGGTAACCACATTCATCCAGTTATCCACCCCGTTTTGGGCAAAGGGGATGATGTGTTCGCGCGTTAAGTCCGACTCGTGAAAATGGCCACCGCAATAGGCGCAGACGTTGCGGTCGCGCACGAATAGCTTGCTATTGGTCAGGCCTGGACGCAGATTAAAAGGGTTGATGTTGGGCACGCCACGGGTGCCGATGATGCTGTTGACGCGGATGACGGACTGCAGACCGGTGACGGCATTGTGGCCGCCCCTAAAGACGGCGATCTCGCCGCCGGACTCCCAACGCACTTCGCCGGATGCGTAATTGATGACCGCTTGCTCGAGAGAAATCCAGGACTGGGGGAGCCCTTGGGCCGACAACTTCAGTACTTTCAAACAATTCCTCCAGATCAGCAAAGACACCGGCAAAACCACGTCACACTGGGCCACCGCGCTGCGGGCCCTGAGGCGAGAGAGAGGCTACGTCACAATATACCCTGTTTCGGTGACATCCCGACTAAGCCCCTAGCCACCCGGGGCCAGCCCCCAGCATCAAATTTCAAAGCCATGCAATTTTTCCGCGGCTACCAGCATCCGGGCCTCGCCCCGGCCTGCGCACTGACCATTGGTAATTTCGACGGCGTACACCGCGGCCACCAGGCCATGTTGGCGCTCTTGCGCAGCGAGGCGCAGCAGCGCGGCGTGCCCAGCTGCGTGCTGACCTTCGAGCCGCATCCGCGCGACTACTTCGCCCTGCAGCTGCAACGCCCCGAGTTGGCTCCCAGCCGGGTGGGCACCTTCCGCGACAAATTGCAGGAACTGGCCCAATGCGGCGTGGACCAGACCGTGGTGCTGCCCTTTAACGCCGCCCTGGCCGGCCAAAGCCCGCAGGATTTTGTACAACAAGTGCTGGTCCAAGGCCTGGGCGCACGCTATGTGCTGGTGGGCGACGACTTTCGCTTTGGCGCCCGGCGCACCGGAGATTACGCGATGCTGGACGCCACCGGCGAGGCCCATGGCTTTGACGTGGCGCGAATGAACAGCTACGAGGTGCATGGCCTGCGGGTCTCCAGCTCCGCCGTGCGCACCGCCCTGGCCGACGGAAATATGGCGCAGGCAGCGCGCCTGCTGGGCCGCCCTTACCGGATTTCTGGCCACATCGTGCATGGCCGCAAGCTCGGGCGTACGCTGGGTTTTCGCACCCTAAACCTACGCTTTCCGCGCTGGAAGCCCGCTACCAGCGGCATCTTTGTGGTGCTGGTACACGGCCTGACGCACAAGCCCATCGCCGGAGTGGCCAATCTGGGCGTACGCCCTTCGCTGGATCCCGATGATGTGAACGGCGGGCGCGTGCTGCTGGAAACCCACTGTCTGGACTGGCCTTCCAGCCTGGGACAAGACGGGGGCTACGGTAAAATTGTCAGCGTGGAACTGCTGCACAAACTACACGACGAACGCAAATACGACGGCCTGGACGCCCTGACCCAAGGGATACAGCGCGACTGCGACGATGCCCGCGCTTGGCTCGCCGCCCGAATTTGACAGGGCACACCGGCGCACCTTGCCCCGCGCCAAGCGCTCCCCCACAGCGCAAGCTGACGCCGCTACCCGCGCAGCCCACCCCAACCGATAACGGCCCCCGACGCCAGCACCTGAGACATGTATGACTGATGCCCTTGACTACCGCAGCACCCTGAACCTGCCCGATACGCCCTTCCCCATGCGTGGCGACTTGCCCAAGCGCGAGCCCGCCTGGGCCAAGACCTGGAGTGACGCCGGCCTGTACAAGCGCCTGCGCGTGGCACGCCAAGGCCAGCCCTTGTTTGTGCTGCACGACGGCCCACCCTATGCCAATGGCAAACTACACATCGGCCATGCGCTCAATAAAGTGCTCAAAGACATGATTGTCAAAAGCCGCCAATTGGCCGGCTTTGATGCGCAGTACATCCCCGGTTGGGACTGCCACGGGCTACCGATTGAAAACGCCATTGAAAAGCTGCACGGGCGCAAGCTAAGCCGCGACGACATGCAGGCCAAAAGCCGCGCCTTTGCCACTGAGCAAATTGATCAACAGCGCGAAGACTTTCAGCGCCTAGGCGTGCTGGGTGACTGGGAGCGGCCTTACCGCACCATGGACTTTAGTAACGAAGCCGGGGAGATCCGTGCTTTCAAACGCGTGATCGAGCGCGGCTTTGTCTATCGGGGTTTGAAGCCGGTGTACTGGTGTTTCGATTGCGGCTCGTCCCTGGCCGAGTTTGAAATCGAATACGCGGACAAAAAAAGTGACACCCTGGATGTGGCGTTTTTATGTGCCGAGCCAGACAAATTGGCCCAGGCCTTCGGGCTGAGCAAGTTGGACAAAGAAGCTTTTGCCGTCATCTGGACCACTACTGCCTGGACCATTCCGGCCAACCAGGCGCTCAACCTCAATCCTGCCCTGGTCTATGCCCTGGTCGATACGCCACGTGGCCTGATGTTGTGCGCGCAGTCGCTGGTGGACAAATGCCTGGAGCGCTGGCAATTGCAAGGCACGGTACTGGCGAGCGTGGAAGGCAAGGCACTGGACCACATCGCTTTTCACCACCCGCTAGCCCATGTTGACCCCGGTTACGCCCGCACCGCGCCGGTGTATTTGGCCGACTACGCCACCGCCGATGACGGCACCGGCATCGTGCACTCATCCCCAGCCTATGGCGTAGAAGACTTCAACTCCTGCGTAGCCCAAGGCCTGGCCTATGACGACATCTTGAACCCGGTGCAAGGCAATGGCGCTTATGCCGCCGACTTCCCCTTGTTTGGCGGCCAGCACATTTGGAAGGCCGTGCCGCACATTTTGGAAACCTTGCAAAACGCCGGGCGCTTGATGGCGACCCAGGGCATCACGCACAGCTACCCACATTGCTGGCGGCACAAAACGCCGGTCATTTACCGCGCCGCTGCGCAATGGTTTGTGCGCATGGACCAAGGCGAGGGCGTGTTCACCAAAGACAAAGCAAGCAAGACCTTGCGCCAATTGGCGCTGGACGCGATTGAACAAACCCAGTTCTACCCGGAAAACGGCAAAACCCGTTTGCGCGACATGATTGCCAACCGGCCCGACTGGTGCATCTCGCGCCAGCGCAGCTGGGGCGTGCCGGTGCCGTTTTTGCTGCACAAAGACAGCGGCGAATTGCACCCGGACACCATGGAGATTTTGGACATCGCAGCGCGCATGGTGGAACAAGGCGGCATCGAGGCCTGGAGCCGCGCAGAGGTCATGGACGTGCAGCAGTTGCTGATGGCCCAAGGTAAGGGCGAGACCGCCCAGGCGGACGAGTACAGCAAGAGCACCGACATTTTGGAAGTCTGGTTTGACTCGGGCTCCACGTTTGAGCACGTGCTGCGCGGCAGCCACAAAGACGCTTACGACCGGCCGCCGTTTCACCAGACCGGCCCCGAAGCCGACTTGTATCTAGAAGGCCACGACCAGCACCGAGGCTGGTTCCACAGTTCGCTGCTGCTCGCTTGTGCGCTCTATGACCGCGCGCCTTACCGGGGCCTGTTGACACACGGTTTTGCCACCGACGGCCAGGGCCGAAAAATGAGCAAAAGCCTGGGCAATACGGTTGCGCCGCAGGAAGTGACGCAAAAACTGGGCGCTGAAATCATCCGTCTGTGGGTGGCCTCCACCGACTACTCGGGCGACCTGAACATTGACGACAAAATTTTGGCGCGCGTGGTGGACACCTACCGCCGCGTGCGCAATACGCTGAAGTTTTTGCTCGCCAACGTCAGCGACTTTGACCCGGCCAAAGACGCCGTTCCGTTTGCCGCCATGCTGGAAGTGGACCGCTACGCCATCAGCCGCGCCGCCCGCTTGCAAGCCGATATTGCGGGCGTGTGGAATGCTGAACGCCAGGTGTTTGAAGGCGGCCATTTCGGGCGCTACGAGTTCCATCCCGTGGTCTCCAAATTGCAGGTGTATTGCTCGGAAGACCTGGGCGCGTTTTACTTGGACGTACTCAAAGACCGGCTCTACACCACTGCCGCCGCCTCGCCTGCGCGGCGCAGCGCCCAAACCGCTTTGTGGCAAATTACCCAGGCCATGCTGCGCTGGATGGCGCCTTTTCTCAGCTTCACCGCCGAAGAGGCCTGGGCCACCCTGGCCGCTGAAGGCAAAGCGCCAGAAGGTCAGCACGAATCCATCTTTTTTGCGACCTACACGCCTTTGCTGGCAACCGACGAAGCGCTGAACGCCAAATGGGCGCGCATCCGCGAAATCCGCGAAGCGGTGAACAAAGAAATCGAAGTGCTAAGGGTGGCAGGACAAGTAGGCGCATCGCTGCAAGCAGCGGTCCGCATCACCGCCAACGCGCAAGACCTGGCCTTGCTCCAGAGCCTGGGCGCGGACTTGCGCTTTGTGTTCATCAGTTCTACCGTCACGCTGGTGCAAGGCGAGGCCTTGGCCGTAGAGGCACGGGCTGCGCATGCCAGCAAATGCGAACGCTGCTGGCACTATGTGGAAGAGACCAGCGTGGCACCGGGCAGTGATGCCGCCCACCCCACGATTTGTGGGCGCTGCGTCAGCAATTTATTGGGCGGCGGCGAAAGCCGGCAGGTGGCGTAATGGCACGGCATCGGGGAGGCCTGCGTTTACTCCATTGGCTGGCCATGGCGCTCTTGATTGTGTTGGTGGACCAGTTCACCAAGCTGCTCATTGTCGGCAGCATGCAATTGGGTGATAGCCGTATGGTCACCGATTATTTCAATATCGTGCGCGCGCACAACAGCGGGGCAGCGTTTTCCTTCCTGGCCGACGCTTCGGGCTGGCAGCGCTGGTTTTTTACCGGCCTGGGCAGCGTGGCTGCGGTGTTTATGGTCTGGCTGCTGCGCAGCCACGCCGGTGA
>JAEMRG010000274.1 GCA_016463455.1 Rhodoferax sp. | reverse complement strand
CCGTGCTGGGCATCATGCAATGGTTTTGGTATAGCAATGAAAAGCGGCGCGAACGCTTCGTCAAAATCTGCGAAGACCGCGATGTACAACAGCTCACTTTTGAGTCCTACATGAACAAGCAGTTGGTGCGCAAAAAACCCATGGCGCATGTGCGTATCTTTTTCAAGGACATGGCGCACTTGCTCGGATTGGCCAAAGTGTGAACCTGGAGCAGCTTTACCAGGGGCCGCTGGTGGTGGATATTGCCATCGCCTTCATTACCCTGGAAACCCTGTTGCTCTGGGCATTTCACAAAATCAGCGGACGCGGACTTGCTCTCGCCGATTACCTGCTGACCATTCTTTCCGGGGCCTGCTTGATGGTGGCACTGCGCTGCGCCCTGACACCGGACGGCTGGCCGGGTATGGCGCTTTTTTTAATCGCCGCAGGCATTGCCCATGGCGCGGACTTACGCGCCCGATGGCGCAATTAGCCCTGAGTTAATCGGCCCCAGGTTGATGTGGCGCGCAAACTGCTGCGCCAGATGGTCTTCTCCATTTTCTAGCACGAAATAGCGAAAAGCCTCGGCTGCGGGCGAGAGCAACTTGGACAGCATGTGCACCACATTCCAGGCGCGCACGACTGGCGCGCCTTCGACGTCCAGCACGGCGATAAGCCGGTTGTCCAACTCCAGACCCAGCGTGTGCAGGGACAAAAAGCTCAGACCCATGCCGGCCATCACCGCCTGTTTGATGGTCTCGTTGCTCGCCATTTCCATGCTCACGCGCGGCTCGACGCGGGCTTTTTCCAAAAAGCGCTGCATGGCCGCGCGCGTGCCCGAACCGGGTTCACGCAAAATGAAAGGCAGGGCTTGCAAGTCGCGCGGAGAAATGGTTTCGCCACGCGCCAGCGGATGACCTACCGGCGCCACAAAAACATGCGGATGCGCGGCAAAGGGCTCTGCCCGCGTCGCCATTTCGGTCGGTGGCCGACCCATGATCGCGATGTCTACCTCATTGGCGTAAATCATCTTCACCAGCTGCTCGCGGTTACCCACCACCAGCTTGATGTCCACGCCTTGGTGCTCCTGGCGAAAGCGCGCCAACAAATGCGGCAAAAAATAATTGGCCGTACTGACCATACCTATCGTGAGCAAGCCCACTTCCAACTTTTGCAGCCGCGCTGCAGCGTCCTCTGCGTCTTTCAGGGTAGCCAGCATTTTGCGGGCATAAACCAGCATGTATTCCCCCACGGTGGTCAGCGTCACCGTGCGGCCACTGCGGTCGAACAAGGGCATGCCGATGTGCTTTTCCAGCTCGCGCACCTGCATAGTCACAGCCGGTGGCGTGAGGTTCAGGGTTTGTGCTGCGCGCGCAAAGCTCAGATGGCGGGCCACTTCGCTGAACACGCGCAATTGGCGGAAGGTTGCATTTTTCATTCAGTAATAGCTTAACTGAAAATAAAAAATATATGAATTTACTTTTGAATGGTGCTCTTTTATAGTCGAATCCTTCAAACCCTCCAACCGAAAGGATAGCGCTATGGCTGGTCGTAATTTTCTGTTTGTACCCGGTCCCACGAATGTGCCCGATCGCATCCAGCGCGCCATGATGGTGTCGATGGAAGACCATCGCTCACCGCGCTTTCCCCAACTGACCCATACCATCATGACCGGGCTGCGCGAAGTTTTCCGCACCCAGGCCGGTACGCCTTTTGTGTTTCCGTCCTCGGGCACCGGATGTTGGGAGGCGGCACTGACGAACACCTTGTCACCCGGCGACAAAGTGCTGGCAGCCCGCTTTGGCCAGTTCAGCCACTTGTGGATTGAGATGTGCGTGCGCTTAGGGCTGGATGTGCAGATCGTCGAATGCGAGTGGGGCACCGGCGTGCCTTTACAGCAATACCAAGACATCCTCAAGGCCGATACGCAGCACCAGATCAAAGCGGTGTTGGTCTGCCAAAACGAAACCGCCACCGGTGTCGCCTCGGATATTTCCGGCGTGCGCGAAGCCCTGGATGAGGCGGCACACCCAGCCCTGTTGTTTGTCGACTGCGTGTCCTCTTTAGGCTGTATAGACTTGCGCTTCGATGACTGGGGCATCGACATGGCAGTTTCCGGTTCTCAGAAAGGTTTTATGCTGCCTGCGGGTCTGGGTATTTTGTGCGCCAGCCCCAAGGCGCTGGCAATGTACCCATCGTCCAAGCTCAAGCGGGCGTACTTTGATCTGCCAGACATGATTCAAAGCAATGCCACGGGCTACTTCCCCTACACCCCGGCTTTGACGCTGATGTACGGGCTGATTGAGGCGCTCAAGATGATCAGCGAAGAGGGCTTGGATAACGTCATCGCGCGCCACCATTACCTGGCCGAAGGCGTACGCGCTGCGGTGACCCAGGGCTGGCAACTCAAGCTCTGCGCTAAAGAGCAACGCTGGTACTCCGACACCGTTTCGGCGGTGATGCTGCCCGAAGGTATTGCGGGTACTGAAGTCATAGCCCGCGCCTACCATCGCTACAACCTGTCGCTGGGCGGCGGCCTGTCCAAGGTAGCCGGTAAGTTGTTCCGCATCGGCCATTTAGGCGATATGAATGAAATCCATTTGATGGCTGCGATCAATGGCGCTGAAATGGCCATGCTCGATTGCGGCGTCCAATTGCAGCCGGGCAGCGGCGCAGCGGCGGCCGGCCACTACTGGCGCACCCATGAGGCCCCATCAGGCCTGTGCGCCATGCCCAAGCCGCAGACAGCGCGAAGCGACGCGGCAAGCCCTAACCCCGCGCTTGCACCCAACTAAAGCACGGCAATTGACGCCTTATCCAAGACGTATCAGTACCTAGTCAGCATTCAGTTCAGCAAATACTTAACTAACATTTAAAAATATATGAATTTACTTTATTGATTCCGGCATTTACATTCCTTTCCACACCACCCGAAAACCTTTTTACAGGAGACATTGATGAGTAACACTGACAGCCAAATCACCGACGGCAAAAAGCGCTACAGCGCCGGCGTTTTGAGATACAAGCAAATGGGCTACTGGGAT
>JAEMRG010000273.1 GCA_016463455.1 Rhodoferax sp. | reverse complement strand
GGCCAGTTATGTGCCGACGCTCTTTGATTCCAAATCAACCATTCCTAGTTAAAAAAATGAATGATTTTAACCTGCCGTCTGAACTATTTCGCTGGTGCCTTATGAACACGAGCAGCGGACATGACGTCTTCTCTTACGAGACCTGCTTTCATGCCTATCTTGCTATTGCTGAGCAGGAAGGCTATTTGTGCGAAGTTATGACAGACGGCTTGCTCCACTTATAGATGTGTTTAAGTTTAAAGAAACTCAAAGGGTCCTTGAGGTTGGATGTGGTTTCGGACATGACCTGATCTGGACCGCGCAGGCCGGGGGGGGACGTGCCGTTGGAATTGATGTAAATTCAGCGTTTGTCGATATTGCCAGGCGAACCAAAGCCTCAGTGGAAAAGCACATCGGGCGATCAATAGATGTGGATATCCGTCGCTGCAATTTGCTGGACATGTCACTGGACGAACAATCTGGTCTCATCTACATGAAAGACACTTTCCATCATTTGGAGCCACGTGATGAAGTTGTCGCCCGATTAAGCGCTCTCCTTGGCCCTGGTGGCACCATTGTCATCGTCGAACCCAATGCTTGGAATCCATTAATTCAGCTACAGATGTTCCGCATTCGTGGATTTCGCACGGTTGTCGAGAAGACCGACTCTGCTACAGGTGCGCGGTTTATTTTTGGAAATGAAAGGTTGGTCACGGGCGTCAGGTTGCGTAGTTTGTTTAAACGCAGGGGCATTCATGGTCTATCTAAAACCATTCGCTTCCTACCAACCAAGCTGAGCCGGCAATCATTGCTGGTTCGTATTGCTCTGCTCTTAGAACGAATGCATTTAGAGCCTCTGCTTTGCCCAGCGTGCATTCATACTATTTATGTAGGGCGTAAAGAGTGAAATTGACTATGTTTATTTTTTACTTATGTGTGGTTTAGCGGGAGCCGTCGTCGCTGTGGGTGGCCGCATCTCACGCCAGCGACTTGAGGCGATGACGAATGTAATCGCCCATCGCGGCCCGGATGGTAAAGGAATCTGGATTTCGACGGACGGGCAGGTTGGCCTAGGACATCGTCGTCTTTCCATCATCGACCTTTCTCCCGCGGGCGCCCAGCCGATGACATCGGCCTCGGGGCGCTTTACGGTGTCGTTCAATGGCGAGATCTACAACTTTGGCGCTCTTCGCCAGGAACTTGAAAGCGCCGGCGCCCGGTTTCACTCTCATTCGGACACCGAGGTCATGCTGGCTGCGTTTGATGCCTGGGGCGTGTCGGCTACGATCACTCGTCTGGCTGGCATGTTCGCATTGGCAGTTTGGGACGCAACGGAGAATGCGCTATGGATTGCGCGGGATCGTTTGGGCATCAAGCCACTTTATTACAGCACCAAAGATAGTGAACTGACGTTTGCATCAGAGCTGCGAGCGCTGGTGGTCTGGCAAGGCAAGTTGCCGCCTGTGTCGGCACAGGGTCTTACAGAGTACCTGCGCCTGGGCTACGTCCCAGGCCCAGCAAGCATATTTGATGGCATTCAAAAGCTGCCGCCAGGCTGTTTTGCCGTGTACCGCGCTGGCCAGCTCTCTGAACCACAGGCTTACTGGAAAATGGCTGACGTCGTAAGTGCCGGCATGGCACAACCGCTCACCGACACCACACAAGCGCTCGATACGCTGGAAGAGTATCTGCACGCTGCGGTAGCCAGCCAAATGGTATCGGACGTGCCGCTGGGCGCATTTCTTTCGGGGGGCATCGATTCAAGCGCGGTGGTGGCGCTGATGCAGGCGCAGAGTGGCCGTCCGGTCAAGACCTTTTCGATTGGCTTTCATGAGCGTGGTCACGACGAGGCGCAACATGCCGCCGCAGTGGCGCGGCACCTGGGCACTGAACATACCGAGCTTTACGTGACCGACACCGACGCGCGTGCGGTCATCCCCCAACTGCCCGACATCTATGACGAGCCTTTTGCCGATCCATCGCAAATCCCCACGTTTCTGGTCTCGAAGCTGGCGCGTGAACGTGTCACGGTAGTACTCTCTGGCGATGGGGGTGATGAGCTGTTTGCCGGTTACAACCGCTATGTGTTCGTTGCCCGCTTCTGGCAGCGGCTGCAATTATTGCCATCGCCCTTGCGCAGGCTGGCAGCGCGTGCGCTGTCCAGTCCCTCGCCTGCGGCATGGGATGCATTTTATGAGCGCGCTGCCCCGTTGCTGCCGCGCCACTTCATACCTGCATTGCCCGGTCAAAAAGTTCACAAGTTTGCTTCCATTCTGCCATCGTCGTCACTGCTGGCACTTCACGCGCGACTGGTTGCGCAATGGGCCAACCCGAAAACCGTACTGAATCCGCGTTGGTACCACGACGGGCTGCTGTGGCAGGACCAACTGGGGCAGGACGATGCTCTTTTAGCCCCCGAGCAGCAGATGGTGTGGGATACGCAAACCTATTTGGTGGATGACATCTTGACCAAAGTCGATCGGGCCAGCATGCGGGTGGGTCTGGAAGCACGTGTGCCGCTTCTGGACCACAACGTGGTGGAGTTCGCCTGGCGCATTCCGATGTCCATGAAGATCAAGGACGGCACCGGCAAATGGCTGCTCAAGCAAATGCTTTACCGCCATGTGCCGCAGGCTCTGGTGGATCGACCGAAAATGGGCTTTAGCGTGCCGATTGACGCCTGGCTTCGGGGTTCATTGCGCGATTGGGCGCAAACCTATCTTGCAGAGGATCGGATAATCGCCGAAGGATTTTTTGACGCACGTGTGGTGCGCCAGACTTGGGAGCAGCACCTTAAGGGCGCTATTGACGCTGGTGGCCCGCTTTGGACGCTTCTGATGTTCCAGCTATGGCTGGAGAAGGTGAAGAGATGGGTGTGATTGCGCGACTGCCATGGTGGGCCAAGCTGGGTGCCAAGCTGATCCTGGCGCGGCTGCCGGTGCCGTACGGGGTGTGGCGCCGGGTTGGCCTGTTTCGCCATGGGGAAATGAACGTCCCTACACTCGCGGTAAAGACGTTTGATGCCTACTACCACCGTGCGGCCAGC
>JAEMRG010000272.1 GCA_016463455.1 Rhodoferax sp. | reverse complement strand
TCGTGGGGATTGACTGCCATATCGGCTCGCAAATCACCGAAGAGGCGCCCTACCTGGACGCAGCCGACCGTATGCTTGATCTGGTGCAGGCGATTGAAGCGGCAGGCATTGCCTTAGAGCATATTGATTTCGGCGGCGGCTTGGGCATTCAATACCAAGACGAGGCGCCACCGGCGGCCGATGCGCTATGGGCCAAATTGCTGCAAAAAATCGATGCGCGCGGCTTGGGCGAGCACACTTTGATGATCGAGCCAGGTCGCTCCTTGGTGGGTAATGCTGGCGTGTGCCTCACGGAAGTGCTCTACCTCAAGCCAGGCGAGCAAAAAAACTTCTGCATCGTGGATGCCGCCATGAACGACTTGCCGCGCCCCGCGATGTACCAGGCCTACCACGCGATTATTCCGCTGGAGCCATCAAAAACTCCAGCCCAGGCCACGCTGTATGACGTGGTCGGGCCGGTATGCGAAAGCGGCGATTGGATTGGCCGGGATCGGACATTAGCGGTGCAGCCCGGCGAGCGACTGGCGGTGATGTCCGCCGGGGCGTATTGCATGAGCATGGCCAGCAACTACAACACCCGCACCCGCGCCGCCGAGGTCTTGGTGGACGGCGACCGGGCGACCGTCATCCGCCAGCGGGAGTCGCTTACGGACTTGTTCCGGGGCGAGCAGCTCTGCGCATGAATCGGCGGCGCAAGCGCCAGGCCAGCAATACCCCGATGATGGCGGCATAAAGCGCCACCTGGTCAAAGTTGCGCTTACCCGAGCGCATCCAGAAAAAATGCAAGATGGCTAGCAAGGCGATCAGATACACCGCCCGGTGCAGACTACGCCAGCGCGCCGCGCCCATCTGGCGAATGGCCGCATTGAAAGATGTCAGCGCCAGAGGAAGCAAGAGCACCAAGGCCAGCAACCCGACAAGAATAAAAGGGCGCTTGGGAATATCGAGCAGGATGTCTTCCCACTGCCCGCTCTGGTCCAGCCAGGCATAGGCGACAAAATGCAATAACGCATAGAAAAATACGAACAGGCCCAGCATGCGTCGAAAACGGGCCAGGCCCACCCAGCCCATAGACTCGCGCAAAGGAGTCACCAGCAAAAGCACACAAAGCATGCGCAATGTCCACAGGCCGGTGCCGCGTAATAGCGCTTCAGCCGGATTGGCCCCCAGCGCATCCTGCAGCAAAGCAAAGAGCAAATAAGCCAATGGCAGCAAGGCCAGCAGAAAAACACAGGGTTTGGCAAAGCGCCAAGCGAGGGCGCGCTGCATCATCAAGGCGGACAACAGCGGCGCTCAGTAGAACTTTTTCAAATCCAAGCCGGCGTACAACTGGCCTACCTGCGCTTGGTAGCCGTTAAACATCAGCGTCTTGCGCTTTTTGCCAAAAATGCCGTCCTCGCCGAGCCGCCGCTCGGTGGCCTGGCTCCAGCGCGGGTGGTCCACTTCAGGGTTGACGTTGGAGTAAAAGCCATACTCCTGCGGCGCGGCCTTGTTCCAGGCGGTGGCCGGTTGACGCTCGCTAAAACGGATTTTGACAATGCTCTTGGCACTCTTAAATCCATATTTCCAGGGGACTACTAGACGCAGTGGCGCGCCGTTCTGGTTGGGCAGTATTTCGCCATACATACCAAAAGCTAACAGCGTCAGCGGATGCATGGCCTCGTCCAAGCGCAGGCCTTCGGTATACGGCCAGTCCAGCGTACGGCTACCCACAAAAGGCATGGTTTTAGGGTCCGCCAGGGTCACAAACTCCACATATTTAGCGCTACCCAATGGCTCTACCCGCTTGATCAGTTCAGCGAGCGAGTAACCGACCCAGGGGATGACCATGGACCAGCCCTCGACGCAGCGCAGGCGGTAAATACGCTCCTCCATGGGGCTTAGGGCCAGCAAGTCCTCCAAAGCCCAACGCCCGGGTTTTTTCACCAGACCCTCAATATCCACCGTCCAGGGCGTGGTTTTCAGGGTGTGCGCATTGGCGGCCGGATCGGACTTGTCGGTGCCGAACTCGTAAAAATTGTTGTAGCCGGACGCGTCTTTGTAAGCCGTCAGTTTGTCCATGGCCTGCGCACCGGGCAGCAGGCTAGTCTTGGCAGGCAACGGAGCCAATTTGCCGGGCCTTTGCGTCGGCGCAAGCGCTTGCGCTGCACCGAAAGAAGGTAGGGCTAAGGCGCTGGTACTGGCGAGCAAATGGCGTAGCGCGCCGCGGCGGCTTTGCAGCCATTCGCGGGGGGTGATGTCAGAACTTTGAAGTTTCACAGGGGCTCCAGGCAAAAAACTGTGCCGCCGCAAGCACCCTCGGGGCGGTGCGCGCCAGACCAGGCACGCTTAACGCAGACCGGCCACGTAATCCGCTAGGGCCTTGATTTCGCGGTCATTGAGCTTGGCCGCAATCTGGCTCATTTGCAAGTTGTTGTTACGCACGCCATCACGGAACGCGGTCAACTGTGCCGCCGCATATTCGGCATGCTGGCCACCGATACGCGGGTACTGCGCGGGAATGCCAGCGCCATTGGGGCTGTGGCAACCAGCACAGGCCGGCACTTGGCGGTCAGTGATGCCGCCACGGTAAATGCGCTCGCCCAGGGCCACATATTCTTTGTCCTTGGCAAAACCGTTCTTCGCGGCTTTGCTTTCCAGCCAGAAAGCAATATTGCGCATATCGTCTTCGGACAAGGCGCTGGCAAAACCCATCATGATGGCATTGGCACGCTTGCCAGATTTGTATTCCTGAAGTTGTTTCACCAAATACTGGGGGTGCTGCTGCGCCAGTTTGGGGAAAGTCGGCGTACCCGAATTACCGTCTGCCCCATGGCAGGCCGCGCACACCGCGGTAAAGCTGGCTTCGCCTTTTGCCAGATCGGGTTTGGCAGCTTTGGCAGGCTCAGCGCCATGGGCCGGGGCAAAAACCCCGCTGGCGAGCATGGCTGCGACGAGAAAAAATGGGGCAAACGACTTCATGGTGCTAGGGCTCTTTGGTAGGGCAAAAACACCACTATTCTACAATGCGACCCTGGTCCTGCCC
>JAEMRG010000271.1 GCA_016463455.1 Rhodoferax sp. | reverse complement strand
TCCAAAGCCATGGGCAAGCAAGGCTATTACCAACAAATCGACCTGCCACAGCATGAGGCCTATGCGGTATCTGGCGAACGCATGGCCCAAGGTGCTGCACGCGATGCGGCACAGCAAAGCTTTAGCGCATTTTTGAATAAGCGCACGGCTTAAGCCACTAGGCCTTCAGCTGGCACATAGGCATAGCCCAGTGTCTGGGCAACCGCTTCGTAGGTGACCTGGCCCAGCGCCACGTTCAGGCCCTGGCGCAGATGCGCGTCGTCACGTAAGGCCTGTTTCCAACCTTTGTTGGCAATTGCCAGCGCATGGCCTATGGTGGCGTTGTTTAGGGCAAAGGTGGACGTACGGGCCACGGCGCCGGGCATATTGGCCACGCAGTAATGCACCACGCCATCGACCATATAGGTAGGTTCGGCATGCGTGGTGGCATGCGAGGTTTCAAAGCAGCCGCCCTGGTCGATGGCCACATCAACCACCACCGCACCTTTTTTCATGGATGAAACCATGGCGCGCGTCACCAGCTTGGGCGCGGAGGCACCGGGAATGAGCACGCCGCCGATGACCAGTTCGGCATCTAGCACCGCATCTTCCAGGTTTTGCACGCTGCTGTACAAGGTGTGGATGCGGTTGCCAAACACCAGGTCCAGCTGGCGCAGACGATCGACATTGCGGTCGATCACGGTAACGCGCGCGCCCATACCGACCGCCACTTGCAAGGCATGCGTCCCCACCACACCGCCCCCCAGAATCACCACATGCGCGGCCGGCACGCCCGGCACACCGCCCAGCAATACGCCCATGCCGCCTTTGGACTTTTCCAGATGCGCTGCACCGGCTTGCACCGCCATGCGGCCAGCCACTTCGCTCATAGGCGCTAACAGAGGCAGGCCACCCTGGGCACCGGTAATCGTTTCGTAGGCAATGCAGACCGCGCCTGATTTCACCAGCGCCGCCGTTTGCGCAGGGTCTGGCGCCAAGTGGAGATAGGTGTACAAAATTTGACCGGGCCGCAGCATGGCGCATTCCTGCGCTTGCGGCTCTTTGACTTTGACAATCATGTCCGCCTGCGCGAACACGCTGACGGCATCAGGCACGATCTGCGCACCGGCTGCCTGGTACTGCGCATCCGTTAACCCGATGGCCGCGCCTGCGCCGGTTTGCACGAGCACGCTATGGCCGTTGGCACACAGGTCGCGCACGCTGGAAGGCGTCAGGCCGACGCGGTATTCATGGTTTTTGATCTCTTGGGGTAGTCCGATAAGCATCTTCTGTCTCCGCTAAATTGAGGTGACGGAGAGTGTGCAGCAGGCCGCTTTCAATTAACAGTTTTATGAAAATTAAGCTATATTCATTAGCAGCGCTAATAATTAGGAACCATGCAGATTTTCGACCCATACGCCCTGGAATGCTTGGCCGCTATCGTGGAAGAAGGAAGTTTTGAGCGCGCGGCGCAGCGCTTATCCATTACCCAATCGGCGGTGTCGCAGCGCTTGCGCACCCTAGAAGTCCAAGCCGGTGCGGTGCTGATCGTGCGCACGCGGCCACTCAAGGCCACACCGGCCGGGCGCTATTTACTCAAGCACGCGTTGCAACTTCGCCTCTTGCGCGCCGACCTGGGCCGCGACCTG
The DNA here is from genome assembly GCA_016463455.1 of Rhodoferax sp. Lineage (GTDB taxonomy): Bacteria > Pseudomonadota > Gammaproteobacteria > Burkholderiales > Burkholderiaceae_C > Allorhodoferax. Next base: position 1,415 of record JAEMRG010000271.1, on the reverse strand, counting down.
CAAGCCCTGGCGCCGCGCGAAGCGCAAAGCACGCAAGGACAGGAGCGCATCGCCATTGCCATCAATGCTGACAGCATTGCCACCTGGGTGCTACCAGCCTTGCAAACACTGGTGCAAGACGGCATGGCGCTGGAAATCATCACCGATGACCAAGACTTCACCCACGAATGGCTACGCGAAGGCCAAGTGCAAGCCTGCGTCACGGCGCTGGCCAAACCGCTGCGCGGCTGCCAGGTGGTGCAACTCGGAGTGATGGACTATGTGGCAGTGGCCAGCCCCGACTACGCGGACGCGCATTGCCCCAAAGGTTTAAATGCCCATGCCTTGGCCGGCATGCGCTTTATGGCCTTTAACCGCAAAGACGATTTGCAAACCCGCTTTGTGCGTAAAGCCTGCGGCCTGAAAAACCCCGGTTTTCAGCAAAATTTTTTACCCAGCGCACATGGGCGGGTGCGTGCTGCGCTGCAAAGCTGGGGCGCTACGGTGGTGCCGCTGCTGCAAGTCAAAGACTTACTCAAAAGCGGCGAGTTGCGCGATCTGGCTCCCAAGGTTCGATTGCCCGTCGCCTTGTACTGGCATTGTTGGAAACTGGAGTCGGCCTTGCTGCAAGCTTTGACCGCTGCGGTACGCGGCGGCGCAGCCAAAGCGCTCAAAGCTCAAGTCGTCTGAGCCAACCAATCCAGTAACTTGAGCCGCTGAACCTTGCCCGAGGGGCCGCGCGGCAGGTCCGCTACGAAATGAAACACCTTGGGCGTTTTGTAGCGCCCCAAATGGTCGGTACAAAAAGCGCGCAAGGCCGCCTCATCAGCAATGCAGCCTTCGCGCAAGACGATGCAAACCAAAATCTCCTGCCCGTAGTGCGCGTCGGGCAAGCCGGTGGCCGCAGCATCCAGCACGCTGGGGTGGCGCAGCAGGACTTCGTCGATTTCGCGCGGCGCAATGTTCTCGCCACCTTTAATGATCAGCTCTTTGATACGCCCGGTGACAAAGAAAAAACCGTCGGCATCGCGGTGGCCCAGATCGCCGGTGCGCAGCCAGCCGTCCGGGGTAAAGCTGGCGCGGGTGGCGTCCGGATTTTTGTAATAGCCCTGCATCACCTGCGGGCCGCGGATGGCGATTTCGCCAGTGTTGCCGTCAGGTACTGGGCCTAGGTCGGCGTCTATCACGCAGGCCTCGCAACCCGAGGCTTTGCCCACTGCGCCGAGCTTGCGCAGTTGGGGCTCATAAGGATTAGAAAAAGAAGGCGCCACGGTCTCCGTCAAGCCCATGGTCTCAATGACGCCGATGCCAAAGCGCTGTTCAAAGGCCTGCAAATGCGCCGGTGGCAAGGCCGCAGACGCACTGCGGCAAAAGCGAATCTGCCCCAGGGTTTTGCCCTCGGGCGCAGCGCCTTCGAGCAAATAGGAAATCATGGT
>JAEMRG010000270.1 GCA_016463455.1 Rhodoferax sp. | reverse complement strand
GGAAGGCTTTTATATGCGTGCCGCGCGCTGGGCCTTGGATGACCACGATGCACCGGCCGCCGCACAGTGGTTAGAGCGCCTGCCCCAGGGCGCCGCCCGGCGCACCGTGGCGCTGCGATTGCGCTTTCGGGTGGCCCGTATGCAGGGCGAAAACGCGGTGGCTTTGGAAACCTTGCGCTCGCTGGTCAAACACCGCGCGATCTCCAGCGGCAATGGCGCCAGTATCTCGCAGGCGCTGGCGCTTGAACTTTTGCATGCAGGGCAGGATACCGGTCAGATATTGACGGCTTGGGATTTTCTGGACGACGAAGAGCGTACCTTGCCCGATGTGGCCCTGGGCATGGCCAAGCATTGGTTGGCCAAGGGAGGCGACGCTGCGCAATCGCGCCAATGGTTGCTACCGGTCTGGGAGCGCATGGTGCAGGACCCCCAGGCCCTAAGCCCGGTGCAGCGTATGCGATTGGTACGCTGTCTGGAAGCTGGACTGCTGTCGCAGCACGAGGCCCCTGATGTCAAGTGGGTGTCGCGCATCGAGTCTGCCCAGCGCGGCCAGGCGCGCGACCCACTCTTGCAATACCTGGGCGCCGTGATGTGCGTGCGTTTGAGCTTGTGGGGCAAGGCCCAGCATTTGCTGCGCCAATGCATAGCCACCAGTCCCGATCCGGAAATCAAGGGCGATGCCCAGCGCATTCTTGCTTCGCTGGAGCAGCGAAAAGCTTAACTGCGCGCAATAAATTTTGCCGGCTTTTGCGCCGTCTGGAAGCGCAAAAAATAAAGGGCACCGAAGTGCCCTTTATCCCTTGTAGCCGCGAAGTCGGCCACTTGTCGCACTGTAGCCCGGCTCTAGGCGATAGGCAGTTGCATCTGGCCTAAGTCGCGCTTGGTCTCGACCAATACCAGCGGCGCATCGTCCATCACCACTGGCGCAGGACGTTCGCGCGGCACATGCACCGCAGCGGGTTCTGCGGCAATAGCGGCTTGCACCGCAGCGATTTTTTGTGGGTCCGAGTTCACCCATTGCAGACCTGAGCTTTGGGCGACGGTTTGCAGGTTTTCAAGCGGCAACACAAAGGCACTCACTGCTGGCATGGCCGGTGTAGCCGGGGCCGGAGTCGCCGGTGCTGCACTGATAACTGGCGCTGCCGCCTGCGGTGTTGCCTGGCTCTGCGCTGTTGCTTGAGGCGCTAGCTCTGGCTGCGTGGCAGCGTGTGGAGCCGCGTCAGTTTGCACCGCCACGGGTGTGGCCGGTGCCGCGCTGGGCACTGCTTGCGCAGGGCTGTCCTGGGCCGTGTCCGGTGGGCTCACCGGTGCAGCTGCCGCTTGCGTGAAATAGGAACGCACTGGCGCCTCGCCGTCTTCGCTTGCGCGCTCGGACTGGCGCAGCTCGAAGTTGCTTGGCGTTTGCTCTTCCTGCTTGTCCGCGTTGGCATCCCGTCCACCACGCGGGCCGCGCTCACGGACATTGCGGTCGCGTGAGCGCCGGCCATTGCTGTCCGGGTTGTCCGCGCTTTCGCTTGCTCCGCCTTCAGTCGTTGGCTGTCCGTTGGCTTCATCCTGGCCTTGCGCTACCGCAATCGGGTTGCCTGCTTCGTCCAAACGCGGGCCACGGTCATTGCGACGACCTCGGCCGCCACGGCTGCGCCCGCCTTCACGGCCTTCACGCGCACCGGCTTCACGCCCCGCGTTGTCATTGCCGTTGGCATCGCTTGGCAAGCCTGCGTCGCCACCACGGTCAGCTTGGCGTTCGCCATTTTCAGAACGCTCGGTGCGCTCGCCGCGTTCACCGCGTTCGCTGTTGCGTCCGCCGCGTCCGCCGCGTGCGGGACGCGGAGTATCGACGCCGTTAGCGTCTAGGTTCACAGCCTGGGCGTTTTCGCCTGTTGCCGGGGGTTTTCCTTCGGCATCGAAACGCTCGCGTTGGCTGCTACGTTCACCGCCACGTCCACCGCGTCCGCCACGGCTGTTGCGTCCTTCGCCACGGCCCTCGCTGCGTCCATCTGCGCGGGCCTCGCCACGGCCTTCACCGCGCGCGCTACGTCCCTGGCCGTCGCGACCACCCTCGCGCGGGGGGCGGCCTTCACGCCGTTCATCGGCTTTGGGTGCAACGGGTTTGCTGTCCGTCGGGGCTGGCGCTGGGGAAGCAAACAAACTCTTGACCCAGGAGAAAAAGCCTTGCTGGGCTGCAGGTGCCGCAGCTGCGGGCGCAACAGGTGCGGTGCGCGCCGGTGCGGCGGCTTTGGGCGGCGCTTGGGGGCGCGGCGCGGCTTGGGGCGCAGGTGCATCAGGCAAGACGCCTTTGATCACCGGGATTTGCTTATTGGTGGGCTCTTGCGAGCGGCGCGTCACCGAGGTGGGGTCCTCGATGGTGTCCGCCATTTTGTAGCTGGCCTCGATGTGGTCGAGGCGCGGGTCGTCGTGCTTCAAGCGTTCGAGCTTGTAGTTTGGCGTTTCCAGGGTTTTGTTGGGCACCATCAGCACGTTGATGCGCTGTTTGAGTTCGATCTTGGCGATCTCGGTGCGCTTTTCATTGAGCAGGAAGGAGGCCACTTCCACCGGCACCTGGCATAGCACCGAAGCCGTGTTGTCCTTGAGCGACTCTTCCTGGATGATGCGCAAAATTTGCAAGGCGCTCGATTCGGTATCCCGGATATGGCCCGAACCACCGCAGCGCGGGCAGGGGATGGATGCGCCTTCAGACAGGGCCGGGCGCAAGCGCTGGCGGCTCATTTCCATCAGGCCAAATTTGCTGATGGTGCCAAATTGCACGCGGGCGCGGTCTTGGCGCAGCGCGTCGCGCAAGCGGCTTTCCACTTCGCGGCGGTTGCGGCTCTCTTCCATATCGATAAAGTCGATCACGATCAGGCCGCCCAAGTCACGCAAACGCATTTGCCGCGCCACTTCGTCAGCGGCTTCCAAGTTGGTGCGGGTGGCGGTTTCTTCGATATCGCCGCCTTTGATCGCGCGTGCTGAGTTCACGTCTACGCTGACAAGCGCTTCGGTGTGGTCGATCACGATAGCGCCGCCGCTGGGCAGTTGCACCGTGC
>JAEMRG010000036.1 GCA_016463455.1 Rhodoferax sp. | reverse complement strand
ACCCGCCCGAGCAAAGCCACTTTGGCGGCGCTGTCCATGGTGGCGATGGGGTCCTGGTCAGGGTAGAGGGAGCGGCTGCGCGCAATCTTTGGTTTGCTCACGCTGATACGGCGCTGGCTGGCCGCTTGCGAAATACTGCGCACCGTACGCGCGGCATCGAGCAGCGCGGCTTCAGAAATATCGTCCGAGTAGGCAAAAGCGGTTTTCTCGCCGCTTACCGCACGCACCCCCACACCCTGGTCAATGCTGAACGAGCCGGTTTTGACAATGCCTTCTTCTAGGCTCCAGCCTTCGGAGCGGGTGTATTGAAAATACAGGTCTGCTTCGTCCACCTTGTGCGCTTTGATTTCCGCCAAAGCGCGGCTGAGATGGCCTTCGTCCAGGCCAAAAGGCGTGAGCAACAGGGATTTGGCGGTGGCCAGGCGTTCGAGGGTGGGTTCGCGTGAGATCATCACGCCATTCTAGGCGGGGCTCCATGGCCTTGCCGCTGACGGGGCAAGGGTAGCGGCGCCCGCGCTAGGGCGCTGCTTCAGGACTGCACCAATCGCCGGGCGTTGGCAATAGACATCAGGATGCCGCAGGCAAAGCCCAGGGTCACCATAGCGGTTCCGCCATAGCTGATAAAGGGCAGGGGCACACCAACCACTGGCAGGATGCCACTGACCATGGCCATGTTGACAAAGGCGTAGGCGAAAAAAATCATGGCCACGCTGCCCGCTAGCAGGCGCGAAAAAAGGGTCGGCGCATCCAGCGCAATCGCCAGGCCGCGCAATATCAGGGCAATAAAGCCGCCCAGGAGCAAGAGATTGCCAAACAGGCCGAACTCTTCGGAAAACGCCGCAAAGATGAAATCGGTGGTGCGTTCGGGAATAAATTCAAGATGGGTTTGGGTGCCCTGCATATAGCCACTACCCCAAAAGCCGCCAGCCCCGATACCGATCATGCCCTGGATGATGTGAAAACCCTTGCCCAGCGGGTCGCGCGTGGGGTCTAGCAGGGTGCAGATGCGTTGCTGCTGGTAGTCGTGCAAGACCGGCCAGCGCATGCCGTCGGCGCAGAGCGCCGGTTCAAAAGCGATCAGCAGCAGCACGCCCACCAGGCCCAACACCACGGGCGGAGCAATCCATTTCCAACCCACACCTGCGAAAAAAATCACCGACAGACCGGCTAGCAATACCAGCAGGGCGGTGCCCAAATCGGGCTGGCGCAGGATCAGGCCCACGGGTAGCGCCAGCAGCACCCCGGCCACCGCAAAGTCCAAGGGGCGCAACTGGCCTTCGCGCTTTTGGAACCACCAAGCCAGCATCAAGGGCATAGCAATTTTTAAAATTTCACTGGGCTGAATCACTACGCCGACATTGAGCCAGCGGCGTGCGCCTTTTTTGGTCACGCCGAAAATTGCTACCGCGATCAAAAGGGCTACGCCCAAGATGTACAGCGGTACGGCCAGCGTCATTAAGCGCTGCGGTGGAATTTGCGCGGCGACAAACATCACGGTGGCGGCAATCAGCATATTGCGCGCATGGTCAGAGAAGCGGCTGCCAAAGTCATAACCCGAGGAATACATCACCAGCATACCGGCAGAGGCGAGGCAAAACACGATAAAGGCCAAGGGCCCGTCCAGGCCGGCCCATAAGGGCATGAAGCGATTTCGCAGCGAGACTTTGCCAAAGGAAGTGGACATCGCCCGATTATCGCGCCGCCCCCGCAAGACGCCATGGGACAATCCGGTCATGTACCTGATGTTTGATGAAGCCGGAAAATTCTTGGCCGCAAGGCTCTTGTCCGAAAGCGATGCCGCGGTGCAAGTGGAGCTCGACAGTGGCAAGCGCCTCAAGGTCAAGCTTGCCAATGTGATGCTGCGTTTTGATAAACCTGCGCCTGCGCAATTTATGGAGCAGGCGCAAGCCATCAGCCAAGCGGTGGAATTGGAGCTGGCCTGGGAGTTTGCCCAAGAGGGCGATTTCGGTTTTGCCGATTTGGCGCGCGACTACTTCAGCGACAAAGCCAGCGTGCTCGAGCAAGCGGGTATGCTGATGCGTCTGTTTGAAGCGCCGCATTATTTCCGCCGTGCGGGTAAAGGAATGTTTCGCAAAGCGCCGGCCGACATCGTGGCCCAAGCCTTGGCGGCGATTGAGAAAAAGCGCCTGCAAACCGAGTTGATTGCGCAATGGGCGCACGAGCTTACCCAAGGCCACTGCCCCGCGCCGGTGCGCACACAGCTGTACAAAATTCTATTCAAACCAGATAAAAACGCGCCCGAGTACAAAGCCGTGGTGCAAGCCTCACGCGACAGCCGCACGGCACCTTTGGATTTGCTTCTGGCCAGCGGTGCGATTGATTCGCCTTACCAGTTCCATTGGAAGCGCTTTTTGCTAGAAAACTTTCCGCAGGGAACGGCTTTTCCTGCGATGGCGGCGGTTCCGCCCGCAGATGATTTACCGCTGGCACCGGTGGCTGCTTTTTCGATTGACGACTCGGCTACCACCGAAATCGACGATGCTTTGTCGCTACAAGGCCTGGGTAGCGGTACGGTCACCATGGGCGTACATATTGCCGCGCCCGGTTTGGCTATTGCGCCCGATAGCGATATCGACCGCCTGGGCCGCCACCGTTTGTCCACCGTCTATATGCCGGGCTACAAGCTGACCATGCTGCCCGATGCGCTGGTGCAGGTCTATACCTTGCAGCAAGGCCGCAATTGCCCGGCGCTCTCGCTCTATGTCACCTTGGACGAGCAGACCCTGGAAATAAAGCACAGTGAAACCCGCATCGAAAGCCTGCCCATCAGCCATAACTTGCGCCACGACCAGCTCGACAGCCTGGTCACCGAAGCATGGCTGCAAGCGGCGCATGTGCCCGACGAGGGCAGCGCCGATAGCCAGCGCGCAGCGGCCACGGCTTTGCAACCCCAGCTGGCCTTTTTGCACCGCTTTGCCTGCGCCCATAAGGCCCGGCGCGAAATCGTGCGTGGCAAGCCCGAAAGCTTTAACCGGCCGGACTACAACTTCCGTCTGCCGGACCTGCTGGACGGGGAGCCGCAGGGCAACGAGAGCGTTCAGATTAGCGTGCGTCAGCGCGGCGCACCGCTAGACCTGATCGTGGCTGAGGCCATGATTTTGGCCAACAGCACCTGGGGCCAATGGCTGTCCAGTCTGGGCGTACCCGCGATTTACCGCAGCCAAGCCTCGATGGCGCCGGGCGTCAAAGTGCGTATGGGCACCAAGGCCTTGCCGCATGCTGGTATCGGCGTTCCCAGCTACGCCTGGAGCACCTCGCCGCTGCGCCGCTACACCGATCTGGTGAACCAATGGCAAATCATCGCCTGCGTGCGCCACGGCAGCACGGCAGCGCTGGCCGCGCCCTTCAAGCCCAAAGACGCGCAACTGTTTTCTATCATTTCCGCCTTCGAGGCCACCTACGCCGCCTACAACGGCTACCAGGCCGCCATGGAGCGCTTTTGGACGCTGCAGTACCTGCGCCAGAACGCCATTACCGAACTGCTCGCCACCGTGATCAAAGAGGGCATGGCCCGCGCCGACGATGTGCCGCTGGTGCTGGCCATTGCCGCTGGGGCGGGTCTGCCTCGGGGTGCGCAAGTGCGATTGCGCCTGGGCACGATTGACCTCATGACCCTGGATGTGAGCGCCACCGTGCTCGAGCGTCTGGACAGCCTGCAAGAGGCCGGGGACCCAGGCGCTGCTGCAGCGCTTGCGCCTGGCGCGCAGGGCGAAGACGAAGAAGACCTGGTCGGCCCGATTACCATTGCTGTCGATGTACTGGACACCCCGGACCCCGCCTAAGACCTTGCATGTGCAAGCGCTGGTGGGCTTTCCGTTCACCCGCGGCGAAGCCTTGCGCTCCCAGGCCTTGGGGTTTGCCTGATGGCCTTGTTGCGATTACTCGGTTTGCTCTGCTTGGCGCTGCTGGGTTTGCAACTGTATTTTGCGCTGCGCATTGCAGCCATGGCCTGGGTGGATCCGCAGTCCACCAGTTTTGAGCGCTCGCAAGTCTGGCGCCAACTGCAGGAGCAAGGCAGCGTGCGCTGGAGCCAGCGCTGGCAGACTGATGCGCAGTTGGGCCAGGCGCTCAAGCGGGCAGTGATCGCCTCCGAGGACGACAGCTTTGCCAGCCACGACGGCATCGACTGGGTCGCATTGGAAAAAGCCTGGTCGAAAAACAGCAAGGCCGAAGAACGTGCTGCACAGCGGGCGGCCAAAGCCAAAAATGGCCGTGAAACCCGCCCAGCCAAAGTCGTCGGCGGCTCGACCATTAGCCAGCAGTTGGCAAAAAATTTGTTTTTGACCGGCGAACGCACGCTGGTGCGCAAAGCCCAGGAAATGGTCATCACCCTGCTCATGGAAAAGCTGCTGAGCAAGCAACGCATTTTGGAAATCTACCTCAACAGCGTGGAATGGGGTGACGGCGTGTTTGGCGCCGAAGCCGCAGCCCGCCACTATTTCCGCAAGTCCGCGGCGCAACTCAGTCCCTGGGAAGCGGCGCGCTTAGCCGTGATGTTGCCTCGGCCTCGTTACTTTGAAAAACTGCCTAATTCCGAATACCTCAATGCGCGTGCCAATGTCATCGTCGCCCGCATGCCCGATGCTCGCCTGCCTGGCGCCCTCGCACCATGAGAATTTTGGGCGTCGATCCCGGCCTGCGCACCACCGGCTTTGGCGTGCTGGACCAGCAAGGCAGCAGCCTGCGCTACGTGGCCAGCGGCACCATCAGCACCCAAGGCCTGGCCAGCCAGGCCTTGCCCGATCGCATCCACGCTTTGTTTGACGGTTTGTCCGAAGTGGTGCAGCGCTACCAGCCCGATTGCGCCGCGGTAGAAATCGTATTTGTGAATGTCAACCCGCAGTCCACTTTACTGCTGGGCCAGGCGCGTGGGGCCTTGGTCAGCGCCTTGGTCCATGCCAAGTTGCCGGTCGCCGAATACACAGCACTGCAAATGAAGCAAGCGGTGGCCGGCTATGGCCGCGCCGACAAAATGCAAATCCGCGAGATGGTGCGCCGTTTGATCGACCTGCCCGGCCTGCCAGGCCCGGATGCGGCCGACGCTTTAGGTTTGGCGATTACCCACGCCCATGCCGGCGCGGCCATGGCACGCATTGCAAAGGCTCAGGGCATTGGCGCGGGTGCCGGTTACAAGTCGGGGCGCAGCCACTGAGGCTGCCACTGCGCGGCGCAATTACCAGGCCGGTGCCAATTGCGCAAAGCCTTTGGGGGCGCTGCGTTCGTCGTCAAACGTAAGCACTTCCCAGTCTTGCGGCTGCGCTTGCAACTGGCGCAGCAATTGGTTGTTGAGCGCATGGCCCGAGCGGTGGGCCCGGTAGTGCGCCAGCAAAGGCATGCCCAGCAAATACAGATCGCCCATAGCATCCAAAATCTTGTGCTTCACAAACTCATCGTCGTAGCGCAGGCCATCGGAATTGAGCACTTTGTAGTCGTCCATGACGATGGCGTTGTCCAGACCGCCACCCAAGGCCAGGCCGTTTTGGCGCATCATTTCTACGTCTTTGGTAAAGCCGAAAGTGCGCGCCCGTGCAATGTCGCGCGCGTACGAGCCCTGACTCAAGTCAAATTCCACGCTTTGCCCGGTGGAGTCCACAGCCGGATGCGCAAAGTCGATGGCAAAACTCAGCTTAAAGCCATGGTAGGGCTCCAAGCTCGCCCACTTCAGATCGGCTCCCTGGCCGTGTTGCACGCGGATGGGCGCTTTGACGCGAATAAAGCGGCGCGCCGCGTTTTGTAATTCGATGCCAGCGCTTTGTAGCAGAAAAACAAACGAAGCCGCCGAGCCGTCCAGGATAGGAACTTCCTCGGCATTGATATCAACATACAAATTGTCCACACCCAAGCCGGCGCAGGCCGACATCAAATGCTCGACGGTATGCACTTTGGCGTCGCCCTGCGAAAGGGTAGAAGCCAGCCGCGTATCGGTGACCGCTTGCGGTGAAACCGCGATATCGACCGGGTGGGGAAGGTCGACCCGCCGAAACACGATACCGGTTCCGGGCGCTGCCGGCCGCAAAGTCATTTCAACACGCTGACCGCTATGCAGGCCCACGCCAACGGCGCGGGTCAGTGATTTGAGGGTTCTTTGTTGCAGCACGGGCTGATTGTAAAAGCGCATCCGTCAACAGCCGACCGATGAGGCTATGCGCCCGCATCGACCGGCTGTTGACAGAAATCCCCGATGGCCGATGAAAAAATCAATCCGCTTGCTTGCGCAAGAAGGCCGGGATTTCGTAATCGTCCATGCCACCACTGGACAGCGCATCCACTTTTTGCGCTGCGGTCGTGCGGCTGCCGCGCCAGACGGCGGGGGTGCTAAGCGTGCCGTAGTCGGTGGATGCGCTCGCGGGTGCCGGGGCGCTGATGCCGGTGCCGCCGCCCATGCCCGAGGCCGACGCCATGGTGCTGTTGCCCATACTGCGTTGCATCGTACTTGCGGACATGGCCGCATGGGTGTTGGCCATGGCCGAGGGCGCGGCATCGTAAGTGCCGGTGCGCAGCACTTGCAGCGGAGGCGCAGTGCGGCGCGGCCGGCTCAGGCCGGTAGCCACCACGGTGACGCGCACGTCTTCGCCCAGCGAGTCGTCGTAAGCGGTACCGTAAATGACATGGGCTTCGGGCGAGGCGTAGGCGCGGATGGTGTTCATCGCCAGCTTGGATTCGCTCAATTTGAGCGAGCCTTTGGCCGCAGTGATCAGCACCAGCACGCCTTTGGCGCCCGACAGGTCTATGCCTTCGAGCAGCGGGCAGGCCACGGCTTGTTCGGCGGCAATGCGCGCGCGGTCCGGGCCTTTGGCCAGGGCGGTACCCATCATGGCTTTGCCGGGCTCGCCCATGACGGTGCGCACGTCTTCAAAGTCCACGTTCACATGGCCGGGCACGTTGATGATCTCGGCAATGCCGCCTACGGCGTTTTTCAACACATCGTTGGCATAGGCAAAGGCCTCATCCTGGCTGATATCGTCGCCCAGCACTTCGAGTAGTTTTTCGTTGAGCACCACGATCAGCGAATCGACATTGGCTTCCAGCTCGGCCAGGCCTTCGTCCGCGTTTTTCATGCGTGGGCCGCCTTCAAATTCGAAGGGCTTGGTCACTACGCCCACGGTCAAGATGCCCATTTCCTTGGCTACCCGCGCAATGATGGGAGCAGCGCCAGTGCCGGTGCCGCCGCCCATGCCGGCAGTAATAAATAGCATATTTGCGCCTTCAATAGCGCTACGGATGTCCGCTTCGGCCAACTCTGCAGCAGCGCGTCCTTTGTGCGGGCGGCTGCCTGCACCCAGGCCGGTTTCGCCCAGTTGAATCGTACGGTGTGCGGTGCTGCGGTTCAGTGCCTGCGCATCGGTGTTGGCGCAGATGAATTCCACGCCAGTGACATGGGACTGAATCATGTACTCAACCGCATTGCCGCCGCCGCCTCCCACGCCAATGACTTTGATGAGGGTTCCCTGGTTGAAGATTTCTTCTTCGATGAGTTCAATGGTCATGTGAGGCTCCTAAAGTTTGCGTGGCGATGGAAAAAAATGAGAAAGGCTTGGGGAAACAAACAGGGTCTGGCGGCGGCCCAGCGCGTGCCATCCACAGATAAAGCGAAGTGCAGCGGAGCCAAGGGCGGCGGCGCGCGAGCGGGGAGTTTTTCATCTAGAAAGTTCCTGCAAAAAAATCACGAATCTGGGCAAATGCGCTCTTCACGCTGCCGCCTTTTTGGGCTACTTTGATACCGCGCATGCGCGCGATACGGGCCTCTTCCAAAAAGCCCATCACGGTGGCGGCGCGGGGTTGCGCCACCATGTCGGACAAGGCATTGGCGTACTGGGGAATGCCCCGGCGCACCGGCTTGAGAAAAATGTCTTCGCCCAGCTCCACCATGCCCGGCATCAGGCAACTGCCGCCGGTCAGCACAATGCCCGAGGACAGCACTTCTTCGTAGCCGGACTCGCGCATGACCTGGTTGACCAAGGTGAAAATTTCTTCGATGCGCGGCTCGATCACACCGGAGAGGGCCTGACGGCTGAGCATGCGCGGGCCCCGGTCGCCCAGGCCGGGTACTTCCACTTGCACTTCCGGATCTACCAATACTTGCTTGGCGTGACCGCTTTCGACTTTGATTTCTTCTGCGTCCTTGGTCGGGGTGCGCAACGCCATGGCGATGTCGCTGGTAATCAAGTCTCCGGCAATCGGGATGACGGCGGTGTGGCGGATAGCGCCATTGGTGAAGATGGCAATGTCGGTGGTGCCAGCGCCGATGTCCACCAGCGCCACGCCGAGTTCGCGCTCGTCTTCGGTGAGTACCGACAGGCTGGAGGCCAGCGGGTTGAGCATGAGTTGCTCGACTTCCAGACCGCAACGGCGCACGCACTTAATGATGTTTTCCGCCGCACTTTGGGCGCCGGTGACGATATGCACTTTGGCTTCTAAGCGCATGCCGCTCATGCCAATGGGTTCTTTCACATCCTGGCCGTCGATCACAAATTCTTGCGGCTCGACCAGCAGTAAGCGCTGGTCGCTGGAGATGTGGATGGCCTTGGCGGTTTCCACCACACGCGTGACGTCGGCCTGGCTCACTTCCCGGTCTTTGATCGCCACCATGCCGCTGGAGTTCAAGCCCCTGATGTGGCTGCCGGTAATGCCGGTATAGACGCGGGTGATTTTGCAATCGGCCATCAACTCGGCTTCCTTGAGCGCCTGCTGGATGCTGTGTACCGTGGCATCGATGTTGACCACCACGCCGCGCTTGAGTCCACTGCTAGGCGCCGAGCCAAAACCGGCCAGACGCAGGCTGCCGTCGGGCAGTACCTCGGCCACGACCGCCATCACTTTGGCGGTTCCGATATCCAGTCCAACGACTAAGTCTTTGTATTCTCGGGCCATAGCTAGTTACCTGTTGTGTTGTTCATCATGGAGTGGGGGAAGGTGCTGTCGCTATCGTGTTGACGCCACGCAAGCGGATGGCATAACCGTTTTCATGCCGCAAGTCGGCCGATTCCAAGGCGCCCAGGGGCCGGCTGTAGCGGGCCACTACGCGCGAGAGGGTTTGCAAAAACGCCTGGGTGCGCTTGGCCAGCTCTTGGCTGTCTCCGCGCCCGGCTTCGATCAGGGCGCTACCGGTCAGGGCTATGCGCCAGCTGCCCTGCACGCTTAAGTCCAGGCTTTCGATCGTCAGGTTAAACGCGGAAAATTGTGGCTCTATCAATCGGTAGGCGGCTAGTACCAGCGCGCTCTGGTTTTTCGGGCCATTGAGGCGCGGCAGCCCGTATTGCTCCACTTCGCCGGCATTGGCATCAAACACTTCGCCATAGCTATTGAGCAAGCGCTGTTCACTTTCATCGCCCCAATAAGCCACCACCTGGTGCTCTTGCAACTTGACGCGCAAGTGGTTCGGAAAGTCGCGGTGTACCACCGCTTTACGCACCCAGGGAATGGCTTCAAAGGCATCGCGGGTGCTACTTAAGTCCATGCTGAAAAAAGTACCTTTGACGCGCGAGACCACATGCGCGCGCACGGTGGCGGCATTGCAATGGCTGACATCGCCTATGACGGTGATACCTTGAAATGCAAACACCTTGTGCGTGGCGACCCAGCGTGTGAGCGCCAGCGCGCAGGCCAGCACAAACACCCCAAATAAAACGATAGCCGTTGCGTTCATCAGGCGAACATCGAGGGCCGGGGCTTCGCTGCGCTTCATGCGGCCTGCCCCTTGGTGCTGTCCGCATCCAGCGCCGCACCGGCCAGCAATTGCAGGCACAGGTCCTCATAAGAAATGCCGGCAGCGCGGGCAGACATGGGCACCAGCGAATGGCTGGTCATACCCGGGGAGGTGTTCATTTCTAGTAAAAAGGCCTGGCCGTCGTGGGCGCGCAGCATCAAATCGGCGCGTCCCCAACCCCGGCAGCCCAGCGCCCTGTAAGCGGCTAGCACCATGGCTTGGATACTTTGCTCCTGCAGTGGTGGCAAGCCGCTGGGGCAGTGGTAGCGCACTACGTCGGTGAAGTATTTGTTCTGGTAGTCGTAGGCGCCCTGGGGCGCCTCTATCCGGACAATGGGCAAGGCCCGCGCGTCGGCACCGCTGCCTATGACGGGGCAGGTCAGCTCCTCACCGATGATAAATTCCTCGCACAGCACATCACGGTCATAGCGCGCGGCAAGCTGCACTGCATCCTGCGTTTGGGTTGCATCCTGCACTTTACTCACGCCAATCGACGAACCCTCATGCGGTGGCTTGACGATAAAGGGCAGACCCAAGGCGGGGGCTAGGTCCAGCAGTTGCTGCGCATCGCTCTGGCCTTGCGGCCCGAGCACCCGGTAAGCCGGTGTGGCTAAGCCCTGGGCCAGCCAAATGCGCTTGGTCATCACTTTGTCCACCGCGATGCTGGACGCCATCACGCCCGAGCCGGTGTAGGGTATGCCCATCAGCTCCAGCGCGCCTTGCACCGTGCCGTCTTCACCATGTCGGCCATGCAGGGCGATAAAGCAACGGCTAAAAGCTTGCTCTTTCAGTTCCCACAAGGAACGCTGCTGCGGGTCAAACGCGTGTGCATCAATACCGCGTGATTGCAGCGCCGTCAGCACGCCCTGGCCCGAAAGCAAAGAAATCTCTCGTTCAGCCGAGCTGCCGCCCATCAATACCGCGACTTTGCCCAGGGCGCTTGTCTGTAATTGGGTGGCCGTGCTCATGGGCTGCCCTCCTGCGTGGCGATTTGGCGCAAGAGCGCCACGATCTGTCCAGGTACCGCGCTGATGGAGCCCGCGCCCATGCACAGCAGCACATCGCCATCGCGTGCATTGCGCACGGCGGTCGCGGCCATCTCGCCGATCGCATCCACAAACACCGGGTCGGTATTGCCACGCACCCGCATGGCGCGGGCCAGGGCACGGCTGTCTGCGGCCACGATAGGCGCCTCGCCTGCGGAATACACCTCGGCCAGCAGCACCCCATCGGCCAGGCCCATGACTTTGACGAAGTCTTCAAAGCAGTCGCGGGTGCGGGTAAAGCGGTGCGGCTGGAAGGCCAATACCAGTCGCCGACCGGGGAAGGCGCCGCGTGCCGCTTCCAGCGTGGCCGCCATTTCTACCGGGTGGTGGCCGTAATCGTCCACCACCGTCACGTTGCCTCCGCCGGGCAGGGCGTGGTCGCCGTAGCGCTGAAAGCGCCTGGCCACGCCCTTGAATTCACGCAAGGCTTTTTGCACCGCTGCGTCGGGGATGTTCAGCTCCACCGCAATCGCGATGGCCGATAGGGCGTTGAGCACGTTATGGTGCCCCGGCAGGTTGAGCACAATATCCAGATCCGGCAAGGTGACGCCATTGCGCCTTTGCACCCGGAAATGCATTTGCCCATGCACCGCTCGGATATCGAGTGCGCGTACCTGGGCCTCGGCGTTGGTCCCATAGCTGGTGACCGGGCAGGTCACTTGCTCCACGATGGCGCGCACTGCGGCGTCATCGGTGCACAGCACGGCGGTGCCGTAAAACGGCATGCGGTGCAGAAAATCGACAAAGGCTTGCTGCAAGCGGCCAAAGTCGTGTCCATAGGTTTCCATATGGTCGGCGTCGATATTCGTCACTACGGCCATCACCGGCAGTAGGTTGAGGAAGGAGGCATCGGACTCGTCGGCCTCGACCACGATGTAATCGCCCTGACCCAGGCGCGCATTGGCACCGGCACTGTTGAGGCGTCCGCCGATGACAAAAGTCGGGTCCAGGCCGGCTTCGGCCAGCACGCTGGCCACCAGGCTGGTGGTGGTGGTTTTGCCGTGGGTACCGGCAATCGCAATACCTTGCTTGAGCCGCATCAGTTCGGCCAGCATCAGTGCGCGTGGTACCACCGGGATATGCATCACGCGTGCTTGCAGCACTTCGGGGTTGGTGGCTTGCACGGCGGTGGAGGTCACCACTGCGTTGGCACCTGCCACATGCTCGGTATGGTGGCCGACAAAAGTGCGAATGCCCAAAGAGCCCAGACGTTGCAGTGTGGCGCTGTCACTCAGGTCCGAGCCGCTGATGCGGTAGCCCAGGTTGTGCAGGATCTCGGCAATGCCCGACATACCCGAGCCGCCGATGCCGACAAAGTGAATATGGCGTACCGCGTGTTTCATGCCACGAT